>JAGVON010000108.1 GCA_020052735.1 archaeon
ACGGCTAGGAATCCAAAATTTCGAGACAGCAGAAGATTTACGATTCAATGCATATTATTCTACAATTAATGTCAGGATGCACAGGTGATAGGATGTGCCAGTGTGGAAGGTATTGTGCCATATAAATCTGCGTCAATGGCTTTACTTCTGATTGGTCACGATCACAAATGATAAATCTCCATTCATCTTCCGAATAAGCACCGTTCCTGGAAAGAACACGGGCTTGTTGGTGGTCTGTTCCATTATAAAGAAATTTAACGCGAATGATGGGATCGCATATGTTACCATAAATAGGGGTGATACTTTCTGGAAGGACCACTAGCTGCCCGCAAAAGTCCACAAAACCAGCAGGCTTAACAAGAACCGCGTTACATCCGTTTGCGAGATCAGGAATGCGCGTGCCTAGAAACGTCCATCCGGTTTGGTGGTCTACCACATCTCGTCCTTCCCCAAGAACGTGTTCACTGCCTACACGCACAAGAATCTCATCTAACCAAAAGGGAAAATCTCCTGACGGCACAATTTTATATCGCTTCTGATAATCCGCCATATAATTATCTACCAAAACACGTGAAGGAAATTTTTTACCAGTCGATTCGGCCCGCATTCTGCCAACTAAATATGGTGCTTCGCCCAGACTCTTTAGTTTATTACGCATGTGCGTGAACGCGTCTAGCTCACCCTTATCCATAAAATGATTTACTGTGACACACTATAAAAATACATATGTGAACACAACTTTCAGAATGCGCCGGCAAACTCCTGCAAAAACTTGACCGGGTCTTTTGCCTTCACATACGCGGAGGCGAGTGATTTCTAAAGTTATAGTCCAAACAATAACATTTATATAGTTTAAACTATAAGTATTAGACATGGTAAAATTCACCGACAGAAAAGAGGAGCTGGAATCCTTAAGGCAGAGGTTTGAAAACCTGCGCCAGGGAGAACTCATAATTCTTTATGGCAGAAGGAGGGTTGGAAAAACCGAGCTTGTCAGGAAGTTCCTGGCGGACAATGTAGCGGCGGCGGAGGGCGCGTACATCCTGGTAGATGAGAGGGCTCCTGCGGACATGCTCCGCTCCATATCCGAGGATGTGTCCATATCATGGCCGGAGGTCAGGGCGGATTTCAAGTCGTGGGAATCCTTCTTCTCGTTCCTGGGGGAAAGGGCCCGGGAGAGGAAAACCGTTGTTGTTATCGACGAATTCCAGCGCATGCACGCGGACCCGAGGGCCTTCACAAGGTTCCAGAAATTGTGGGACACAAAGCTCAAGGATGCGCCGATAATGGTCGTTTTCCTCGGTTCCGCAGTGGGCGCCATACAACGCATAGCGATAAGCAGCAAATCCCCCCTGTTCGGGAGGGCGACCGCAAGGATAAAGCTGCGCCCCTTTGGCTACCAGTCTTTCAGGCAGGCGCTTGCAGGGATTGACGAGGAGATGCTGATGAAGCTTTATGCAACCTTCGGCGGGATGCCGAGCTACCTCAGCTTTGCGGAACAGTGCACCGAAGCTTCAAAGTATATGGGGGTTGTGGAGGCGGCCATGCTCAGGAAAGACGGGCTTCTGCGCGATGAGCCGCAGGCGCTTCTCAGGATGGAGCTGAAGGATACCGGGAGGTACAACTCAATCCTTGCTGCGATTGCGGGCGGCCACAGGAACCCAAAGGAAATATCCGACCAGACCGGGATTGGAGCCGGCCAGATAGGGTTCTACCTGAACAAGCTGGAGAGGTATCTTGAGCTCATAAAGAAGGTTACGCCCCTCTGCGGCAAGCACAGGCCACAGTATGTTTTCCAGGACAATTTCTTCGCCTTCTGGTACAATTTTGTGTTCAGGAACCTTTCCGCGCTTGAGATAGAGAACTATGGATATGTGAAGGAAAGAATCGGGGCGGAGATGCCGGCCTTTGAGGGGCGGATTTTTGAAAGTGTCGTGAGGGAGCTTTTGGCTAAATGGAACGGCAAGAAGCTTGGGGATTATGCCCTGGACTTCTCGGAGCTTGGAAGCTGGTGGGGAAGGAAAGAAGGGGATGTGGACATTGTCGGGCTGGGGAAGAAATCCATGCTTGTTGGCGAGGTAAAATGGGAGAACGCGCCGGTGGACGCGCAGGTGGTGGCGGAGCTGGAGAATAGGATATCGTTCCTTTCCTGCACGCCTGAGCAACGCTCAAACGTCAGGATGCTGGTCGTTGCGAAGGCAGGTTTTACGCCCTCCGCCAAAAGGTATATGGAAGAGAAGAATGTGGTTGGGCTGGAGCTGAAGGACGTGGCAAGGATGTTTGATTCCCTTCCTCAGAAATAAGTTATAGTTTAGACTATAATATTTGTAGAGTTTGGGCTATATGTTTTTGTATGACGTTAATACGGAACATGTGCGTTAGTTATAAGAAAATCTATAGCGATTTATAACAATCGGCTTTTTCGAGCCCACAACGAGCTGCATTTTTTCATCTCTTGTGGCGCCTTGAAACCGCCGCGCTCACATCATGGCCGAGCCGCAGCGCATCCTCCTCCGTGAGCTCGCTTTCCTTTGAGAATTCCCTAAATTTTTTTAGCATGAGCAGCTTCCTGGCTATGGCCTGCCTCGCGACCTCGCTCCAGTTCATTTCAGGGAATACCTCCATATCCTTCTTCAGCTCAAGCGGGACGGACAGTGTTATGCTTACCATTTTCTTCACCTGTTTGATATGTATATTACGTGCGATATGTTTATTAAATATGTGGATGAATGGCGGAATTTGAAAAAGATTAATGCGATTGGCGGGATGAAGGAATTATCTCTGAGGCCGATATTCTACGGATGAAAGGCGCCGGCAAACTCCTGCAGGAACTTCACCGGGTCCTTTGCCTTCACATACGCGGAAGCAAGAAGCACCCCTTTTGCGCCCAATTCCAATGATTTTTTCACATCCTCTTTTGTGCTCACTCCTGCGCCGCAGAGAACCCTGACCGCGGAATTAGCGGCTTTTACTGCTTCTACTGTGGAAGTGATTACTTCTGGTTTTGCTGTGGAAACGGAGATGCCTGAGCCGATGAGTTCCGGGGGCTCAACCGCGATGTAGTCCGGGGAAAACTTCGCTAATTCGGCGCATTCGGTTGCATTCTCCCCGCAAACTATTGTTTCCAATCCGTGCTGCTTCATGAGTGAAACGGTTTTTCCTACATTTTCCGTCCCTATCCTGTGCTCGGAGTGGTTTATGAGCGAGCCCTTCACATTGATGGATTTGAGCGCCTCCGCAAGTATGAAACCCGTGTGCGCCCCCTGCTCAAACGCATCCGTGTGCTGGGCGAAGACATCTTTGTACATGGAAGCGGAACATGAGAGGTGGGTGGGCGGCGGGCATACGATTATGCGCAACCCGGTGTCATGGGAAACCTTGGCCGCGGCATCAGTGAGGGAGAGGCAGCGCGAGAAAGAGGCGGAATAATTCTTAAGATTAAGGACTATCATATGCACACCTAAGTGCAGTAATAGATGGAACAGATTAATAAACGAAACGGCGAAGATTAGTTTATGGGGCTTGTAAATGACATAGAAGGGCGCCTGCTGGAGAAGGAGAGGCGGCTGGATTCGCTCATTGTGAAGGAGAGGGAGGCGGTGCGCTTCTGCTCCAAATCCATAAAGGAAACCCATCTGGGAAAATTTGAAGAGGCGGAGAAATTGCTGGGCGAGGCGCGGAAGGTGCTCGCTGAGATGGAGAAGAACGCGGGCGGGCTGGAGTGGAGGCTGGAGCACCCGAAGGCGGAATACACGGAAGGGATGGTTTACCTTTCTATTGCAAGGGATGGAAAGGTCCTTTCGCAAAAAGAGGTTGGGGTTGGGGATGAATCTTATCTTGATGGATTATTGGACTGCATGGGAGAACTCAAGAGGAGGATGTTTGACCATCTGAGGAAGGGGGAGAGGAAGGAGGCGGAAAAGGCGTTTGAATTCATGGAGAAGATTTTTGCGGAAGTCGGGCCGTTGCATTTCTCCGGTGCGCTCATGCCGGAATTACGGAGAAAGCAAGACGTTGGGCGCGCTCAATTGGAGGATGCACGGGGCAAGCTGATAAAGTAAGGGAAAAGAAAAAACCTGAAACTGAAGACTGAGAAGTGAAAATTTCTAGTCCAGCATGTACCTCTGCGGCCATTGGCGCCCGCGAAGGTTCTCGCCCCTCCTCTCCACGGGCTGGCCCACATGGCCCTTCGCATACGCCTCCCTGGTGTGGAATGGGGTGGTGAACTCGGAGCCGCTGAACGAGCCGTTGAGCTGGTTGGCCACGTTGGCCCGTATCATCCCCTCGGGGTCAAGTATCTTCCTGAACCCCACGCGGACCGTGACGACCGTGCCCTGCTGCTCTTTCACATACCTGCCTAGTTCAGCCTCTGAGCTGAAGATAACTTTTCTGAAAACCATAGGGGCTTTGGTGGTGCGGCGGTTTTAAGCCGATTGTGTTGTTCTCAACTGAATTATCCCGGGCGTTACGCGTGGCATCCATTTTTATTTATTCCCGGGAGAATCCATGCGGGATAGACATGGCTGCCATGAGATTGATTGCATTCGGGTTGGTTCTTTTGCTGATTTTCGGCTGCACGCAGCCGGATACTGGAAACGGTGGAACGGGAAACGGGACACCGGCAACTGGAAACCAGACTTCTGGCGGGCATCTCATAATCGGGGAGGGCGAGGG
>JAGVON010000057.1 GCA_020052735.1 archaeon
ATAAATTTGGAAAATTAAATGGAGCAAGGAAGAGGCACTAAAATTTAGTTCAATTCATTTCCCTTTGACAAACCTTGAAGCGTGCGAATCTTTTTTCGCATTAAATACATTACATAATTAATTGCTGCATCCCATCTAGAAAAACAATAAAAAGGAATTCAAACTGCCTGCACTATCTTCGTCTCCGCAAACCTCTTCGCAGGCAGGCGAACCAGCGGGGATTTCTCATTACGGTTCCGCTCCATCCTTCCCATCGCCTCGTACGCCGCCTCCAGCATGCTCTTGTCCATTGGGGTAATTGAGCTCCTCCCGTTCCCATTCATTTCCTTGAGCGGGACTGGCACAATCTCCATCCCGTATTCCTTCACAATTAGCCGCACTATCTTGTCCGCCCTTATCTTCTGCCTCATGCGCAGTATCTCGCCTTCGCTGCCCACCATGTAGATTTTCTTTATCCCAAGGTGCTTCGCGGCATAGAAGAAGCTCACCACCGCGTGCGGGCCGAACGTGTATGTCTCCCCAACCGCGTCGTGCCCGCTTATCGCGAACACGCTTCCGGGGGCGCCCACAGGCAGGTCTGACTGCCCGGTCGCGACCAGGTATGAACTGAGGGTCTTCCTGAGATGCACCACGCTGGGCGAGCAAATCGCCATAGCATTCGGCTCCTGCTTCATTGTCCGCCTCACCCTTTCAGGGTGCTTTTCCGGGAGCATCGCAAGCGTTTCCGAGACCAGCGTCGCCATATCCTCAAGCGGGCCGTAGAAACCCGCATGGTCGTCCAGCCGGTAGGCAGCCCCGGTCCCGTAGTTTAGGACCGCCTCGGTCACGAATATGCTCTGGTGCTCTGGATTTTCCGGGGCTATGAGCGGGCTGAGCTGGGCGTCCTGCCCGAACGCTGCCCGTACCTTTGCAGCCTGCTCGCCCACATGCATCCTGTGGTCGTCCACCGACTTGATGAATCTCATCGGGTTGTACCCATCAAAGCCGTATTCCCCCCTCAGAATCTTGAGCAGCGCCTTCTGGTTCCCCATCTCCGGGCCGCCCTTTTCCACGAGGAAAGCCATCAGCTCAAGCCACACCTTCCCCGCGTGTTCCATGCCGCAGTTTATGCAAGTGTTGTCCCTGACGAATTTCAGCTGCTCCCTTCCATACGTAACCTGCCCATCGGGAACTCCGGGTGCGAGGTGCGCGTCCGCATGGGTGGTCATCCTTATGTTGGTGATGAGCGGGATTTCCCCGGCTTCCATGATGTCCAGCCGGGAGCATACCGGAAACCCACATTCATATAATGCATCCTTGTTCTCCTTCAACTCTGTTTCCAGGGAATACACCACATTCCTGGTCGCGAACGTGCCTGCGGAAAGCACCGAAGTCCTTACAACTATTATGCCTACCTCCGCATACCAGTCAGATATGATGTCCGCAAACAGTGATTCCAACGCGCCGCGGTCCCTGGAATCGGCACATCTTGCGTCTATGAGGATGAGCGCCTGATTGTAACCCTGTATCAAACCTGCCATATTTTCACCGGATGGAATCTTACAATCAATCTAAGGGAAATAGGGTTTAAAAACCCACAATACTTATCCCTTCACCACTCCTAACGGCTTCAATCTCGCGACAATCCCGCTCAGCCCCGCCTCCTCCACGCTCTTCACGACCTCATCCACGTTCTTGTACGCATCAGGGGCCTCTTCCGAGAGCGTCCGCTTATCAGTCGCCCGCACGTAAATCCCCTGCCCCCACAAATCCTTTGCTATATCCTGCCCGCGGTGCTTGTCTATTGCGGAATGCCTGCTCATCGTCCTTCCGCTCCCGTGGCAGGTGCTTCCCCACGAGAGTTCAAGGGAGCGTTCCTTTCCCACAAGGACGTAGGATGCGGTGCCCATGCTTCCCGGAATAATTACCGGCTGCCCTACATTCCTATAGAGCGGAGGCAATTCCTCCCGTCCTTTTGGAAATGCGCGCGTAGCGCCCTTCCTGTGCACCAATAGTTTTCTCTTTTCTCCATCCACAGAATGAATTTCCTCTTTAGCTATATTATGCGCCACATCATACACAAGGTCCATCTTCTCCCCGGTGCCCGCGCCAAAAACAGAATCAAAGCTCTCCCTTGCCCAGTGCATAATGACATGCCTATTGGTGAATGCATAATTCACCGCGCACTTCATGGCTTTCAAATATGCCTGCGCCTCCTTCTCCCTCAACGGCGCATACACAAGCTCGCGGTCGGGCATCGGAAGCCCGAGCCGGTTCGCCGCGCCCATCACGCTCTCAAGATGGTCGCTGCAAATCTGGTGCCCGAACCCGCGCGAGCCGCAGTGAATCATCACTGTCACCATCCCTTCATGCAATCCAAACGATTTTGCGGCTTTCTCATCAAATATTTTCTCCACGACCTGCACTTCAAGAAAATGATTTCCCGCGCCGAGTGTCCCAATCTGCGCCTTTCCCCTTTTCTTCGCGGTTGGAGAAACAACCGAAGGGTCTGCCCCGCCCATCCTTCCATACTCCTCCGTGCGCTCCTTATCCTGCTTCCTCCCATACCCGTGCTCAATCGCCCAATCAATCCCCTGCACAGATACTTCGTCCAGCTCTGGAGGCGTAACCCGGAGTTTCCCTTCGCTCCCAACGCCAGAAGGAACATCCACAAAAAGCTTATCGCATATGTCCCGGATTTTCGGGCGCACATCTTTTTCTTCTAGTGTGGTATTAAGTAGTCGAACGCCGCAATTGATATCGTATCCAACTCCCCCAGGGGAAACAATCCCGTCCTCCGCATCAAAAGCCGCAACCCCTCCAATGGGGAACCCATACCCCTCGTGCCCGTCCGGCATCAGCATCGCCGCTTTAATGATTCCATCTAATTGCGCAACATTCCCCAACTGCCAAAGGGTGCGGTCCTTCTTCATCCCCTCCATCATGGACGGGGTGGCGAACATCCATCCGGGGACCTTCATCTCCCCCTCCCGCTCCATTTCAAAAATTGCCTTATCTTTCTGCGTGATTTTCATAAGCAATACCTGCCAACCTTATGTATGCAAACTTAATAACTTGTATGCCAGCCGAATGCCAAGAAATCCGTGTCATTCGCCCTCCAGCCCATATATCTGCATCGCTGCTGCGATGTCTGGCGAAGTCCGCTTCACTGCGGTGAAGACTGGCAAAGTCCTGCGGGACTTCGCCATTCTCCGGAACTTCACCATCGGGCTGTCGGCCGAACCTTCAGGGCGCGGATGAATTGGCTACCCAACCCGTTTTGGCGGTGGGCCATTACTGGCATCACTGGCGGGGAGGTCTCCCGTCCTTTATAAATCACATTTGCACTAAAAGTTCATATGAGAGCAAGGGCATGGAAGTTTCGCCTCTACCCCTCCAAATCCCAGGAAAAATATCTGGAGCAGCATCTGTACAACTGCAAGGACTTGTGGAATGCCCTTCTTGAATACACAAAGAATTACCATGAAAAAACAGGCAAATTCCCAACGCGCCGGCAGCTCTACCTGCAAACAAAGGGAACGCCGTTGTTCTCCCAGGTTGCGCAGAATGTCGCAGACCGGCTTTTCAAATGCATAAGAGGCATGCTTCTCAAAAAGAAAGCCGGAAAAATTGCAGGATTCCCCAGGTTCAAGCCGATTGAAAGGATGAAATCCTTCACTTATCCGCAGTTTGGCTTCAAGCTGGATAAGCGCCTTGAACTTTCTGGCATAGGGGAAATTCCGATAAAAAAGCACAGGGAAGTCGCAGGGGCAATAAAGACGCTCACTGTAAAAATGATGCCCTCACGAAAATGGTTTGCCATTTTCGCATCAGAAATAGAAATGGGGCAAGTCCCTCAAAAGGATATTTTGCCTGCCGGGATAGACCTCGGGGTTGAGCATTTTGCATACATGAGTGATGGAACCGCAATAGAAAACCCAAGGCACCTGAAATATTCGGAAGAAAGGTTGGGGAAAGCGCAGCAGCAACTCTCAAGCAAAAAGAAAGGAAGCAAAAACAGGAGAAGGGCAAGGCTGAAAGTAGCGGTGAGATTTGAAAAACTCACAAACAAAAGAAGGGACTTCCTGCACAAGACCAGCAGGAAGCTGGTGGAAAAATATTCTTTCATCGCAATGGAAGACCTCAATACGGCAAGGATGGCAAAAGGATTCCTTGCAAAATCCATACTGGACTGCGGTTGGGCGGAGTTCTCACGCATGCTCGCATACAAAGCGGAAGAAGCTGGTTGCGAAGTCGTGCTTGTGAATCCTGCCAATACTACAAGTGAATGCAGCAACTGCGGTTCTGTACAGAAGAAATCGCTTGGAGAGAGGTGGCATAAATGTGCGTGCGGAGCGTCCATGCACCGCGACCTCAATGCGGCGATAAACATACTCAGAAGAGCTACGGCGGGGCACGCCGGAAGTAACGCCTCTGAAGAAGGGACCCATACCCACCAAAAGTGGGCAAGTTCCTTCAATGAAAGAGGAAGCCCCGGCATGGCGAAGTTCCGCAGAACTTTGCCAGACATCTCCGCAGAGATGCGGATTTAGGCCGGGGAGCATGTCACAATTGGTTACTGCTGCAGTTCTGCAATCTGCCCGAGCGCCTTCTGCGCAAGCTTCCGCACTTCCGGGTCGCAATCGCTCTCCGCCGCCTTCTTCAACGCCCTCATCGCAAGCGGGTTTTCCACCCCGGCCATCCCCAGCCCAACTGCTGCAAACCTCCTCGAAATATGGTTCTTGTCATTCAGCGCAGCAACAAGCTTGGAAATGGATTCCTCCGTCCAGATTCTCGCAAGCGCAACTGCCCCATTGCCCTTCTCGATGTCACTCCCTGCTTGCAGCAGCCCGTAGAGCGGCATAACGGCTTCCGTGCAGTCCACACCATTCTCCGCAAGCTTCCCGATGAGATACGCTGCCTTTGCCCTTCTCAGGTCCTCCTTTGGCCCCCCCTTTTCCAGGGCTTCCATCAGCACAGGAAACGCGGAAGAGCCGAACCTGGCAAGCTTAGGCGCTGCATCCTTCTCCGGCATATCCAGCAGCCTGTTTACCTTCCATCTCCCGAACCATCCGACTTTGGTGGGCTTTAGGGAGTGCCCGGTAGTGACATTCATACGATATACTGTGTATAATTATGCTTATAAATGTGTATGAATGCCTGCCTTAAATGCTTCACTTCAGGCGCGCCCTTCACCTAACTAGGCCCTTGCGCTCGCGATCCATCTCTCTATCTCCTTTGTAACTTCGGTGGACCTCTCGTTGGACCTTCCCTGTATTGCAAGCCTCGCCCAATCCTCAGCCGTTTTCCAGTCGCCCTGCCTTGCCGCTATCTTAAATGCCTCCTCGGCCCTTCCTTTCACCAGAATGAGCTTCCCCCCGTTAATCATTCTCTTCAGCTCGTCAAGTTCCTCTCCCTTAAGATAAGCATTCGCCGCCTTCCTTTTGTGGCCAAGCGCCTCGTATATGCTTCCTGCAAATCCGCACCTCCCTTCCTCCATGCACCTGTCGGCAAGCCTCTTCATCGCCTTAAAGCCCACCTTCTGGGCCCTTTGGAGGACTCCCTGCAGCCGCCTCTGTGCAGCAGCGTCTATCCCCATATAGGTACTAGGCGTGGTTTTCATGATTATATCGTGTTCAAAAGTGTTTTTAAATGTATTGTTTGCAGCAAAAATGCGCCTGCCCGCCCTCTTAAAAATTCTATTTTCCAATCCTTTCCCATGGACAAAAAGAATAAGCATTGGAGCGAACTCATAGCCGAAGAGGTCGCGGAAAAAGCTTCGCCCCCGTTCATTGTCGCCAGCGGCATCACCACCTCCGGCCCGCTCCACCCCGGCACATTATGCGAATTCATGTTCGCGGACGCAATCGCGAAGGAGCTCAAAAAGAAGGGGGAAACCCACTTCATTTTCAATGCGGACATTCTTGATGCGTTTGATTCAATCCCGGAGCCGTTCAAGAAATACGAAAAAGAGCTCACGCCGCACCTGGGCAAGCCGCTCTGCTTCACCCCGGATCCAATGGGCTGCCACCGCTCTTTCGGCGAGCATTTTCTCGCGGAGGCAGTGGATGCAATGAATAGGTTCGGCGCCAATCCGGAAATCCTCCCGGCGCAGGAGCTCTACGCAAAGGGCGCATATGATGAATATGCAAGGGAATATTCCGAAAGGAAAGATGAGGTTAAGGAAATTGTGCGCATCTCATCCCTCCGCGACACGATGCCCGACGACTGGCATCCAATAATGCCAATTTGCGAGAACTGCGGAAAGGTCGCCACCACGCGCGTACTGGGCTACGCGCACGGGACTTATGAGTATGCGTGCGACAGGGAAGTGGAATACACAAGGGGATGCGGGCACAAGGGAAGGGCGAAAATCACGGACCACAAATACAAACTGCTCTTCCGGCTGGACTGGCCTGCAAGGCAGGACTTCCTCAATGTGAAGATAGAGGGGGGGAGCGTTGACCACCACACGAAGGGCGGGACGATATCCACGGTTTATGCAATCCACAGGCAGTTTTTCAAAAAGCCCGGGCCAGTGGTCTTCTACAAATTCGGCTTCCTCAAATACAAGGGCAAAAAATATTCCAAGAGCAAGGGAATCGGGCACACGGTCACGGAATTGATGCAGGTGCTCCCCCTTTCCGTCCTGGAATACGCTCTCCTGCGCCCGGATTTGCAGGAGGACAAGGAACTGGTGCTGGACGAGCAGACTCTTCTCACATTAGTTTCCGATTTTGAGTATTCCGCCTCCATAGATGTGGAGAAGGAAGTGGAGCGCGCAGACAGGAAAAAGGCGGTTGCCTATTCGCTCACGCAGGGGAAGAAATGGAATGCGCCCTTGCAGGACATCCTCGTAACTTATGCATTATACAAGGACTGGAGGGAAGTGGGCAAGAAGCTGAACGATGCAAAAGGAGTGGAATACATCGCCCCTTACGTTGAGCAATGGTTCTCCAGGAAATGGATTCCGGACAAATATGTGTTTGAATTGAAGGGCGCGCCGCACGAGCATTCGCAGCTCGTAAAGGGATTCGCCTCCTCCCTTAATGAAAAAATGGAGGAGCAGGACATCCAGAATGGCGTATATGAGTTGGCGAAGAAGAACAACGTCCCCCCGCCCGAACTCTTTAAGGCGATTTACCTGGCGTTGATATCAAAGCCGCAAGGCCCAAAACTCGCCCGCTTCATAAAAATACTGGGAGTGAAAAAAGTGAAAGAGCTGGTTGGATGAAACTGAGGGGTGCCGGATGCTGGCTGCTGGGATGATAAGAAAGGCATCCATACCCGCTTCCATCCTTTTCCTCCTCACCCTCTCCGGCTGCCTCTATTTCGGCCCCGGAAATTCCCAGCAGTCCGGTGAGAAAACCTATTTCGGGACCAACAACTGCCTTTTTGAGGAACAGGGGTTTGACTGCGGAAGCACGCGCGCTTATACTGAAAACGGGCGCACTTACCTTGATGTGAATCTCATAAACAGGCAGGTCAGGCCCATTACAATAAAGAGGGTTTCCTGCGTCCTTTACGACGACACTGGGAGCGCATTCGGGCATGCTTACCAGATAGAAGCAGGCCTCGTTTCCGGGGAGGACTACAAGAACGGCGCGCTCCAATGCGTGGATTCCTCCGGCAACCCTGCGCCAGCGTATCCGGAATTCCGCGGAAAGCTCCTCATATGGTTCAATTACCCGGACGATCTGGACCTGAACACGCAGCATGTGGCTTCGGCAACTATGATTAGCTCCTAGGCGGCAGCTTCCTTCGCTTTCTTTTTCCTTGGCGCCGCCTTCTTCCCGGGTTTTTTCTCTTTTGTTTTAGCTGCCGGTTTCTCCCCGCCAGTCCCCTTCACTGCCGCACTTCCTTTCTTCCCGGCCTCTTCCGCCGCCTTTTCCTTTTCCGCCTTCCTCTTTCCCCAGTTCGCCTTGCTCTTGCAATTCAGGACGAGGCACATCTCGTAGGAGCGGCCCTTTCCCCTAATCTTAGCCATCGGCCCGCCGCATTCCTTGCATTTACTTTCTATGAGGGATGCGTACCCCATCCGCGGCAATGGGTAAGCGTTCCTGCAGTCCGGATAGCCGGTGCAGCCCACAAACTGGCTCCCCGTCTTCATCCTTATTACACGCAACGGCTTGCCGCATTTCGGGCACATCGCCTTCGCGGTTTCCGCTTCGGTCTGCTTTACGGACCCCAGCAGTTCCTTCCCTATTTTATCCTCATTTCTTTTGAAATCGTCAAGGATTTGCATCAGCATCTCCTTGCCCTCCTGTATGACCACATCTTTCCCGAGCTTGCCCGCGACCACGGCATCCATCTCGTCCTCCAATTTCCGGGTGAGCTGCTCGTCCAGTATTTTCGGCGCGAACTTGTTCAGCACGTCCCAAACGCCCATCCCGAACGGAGAGACCTCTATGCTCCTCCCCTCCGCATACCCCCTCTTGAACAAAGTATCCACAATCACGGAGCGCGTCGCCTTCGTGCCCAGGTGTTTCTTCTCCAATTCCGAGATTATGCTTGCGGGGGAATACCGGTTCGGCGGCTTTGTTTGTTTTTTCTCCTTTTTCTGCTCCTCCACAGGGGTGTTCTCCCCGTTCGCAAAGGGAGCAATCATCTTTTCCTTATTCTTGTAATATGGATAGAACTCTATCCACCCCTTCTCCACAATCTGCGAGCCGTTCGCGTCAAAGCCCTCCCCCCCCGTGCGCGCCTTCACTTTAGTGACCGCGATTTTAGCAGGAGGCGCAAAGCAGGAAAGGAACCTCCGCGCAATCAAATCATACAATTTCTTCTCCTGCTCCCCTAGCTTTCCGGGCTGCATCCCCGTGGGATGGATTGCAGGGTGCGCGGGGTCCTCCTTCCTCCCTTCGCGCGGCCTGAACCATCTCTTTTCCAAAAGGATTTTTGCATGTGCGGCATAATCCGCATTCGCGGACAGTTTCTCAATTATGCGCGCGAGCCCCAGCTTCGCCGGCAATTTCTGCGAAGAAGTCCTTGGATATGAAATGAGCGAACCCTCGTAAAGCGTCTGCGCAAGCGAGAGCGTTAGCGCGGGCGGGAACCCGAACACCCCGTACGCCTCCAATTGCAGGGAGGTCAAATCAAACGGCGGATATGCCCATGCCTCTATTTCCTTCTTCTCAACATCCTCTATTGTTGCGCCCATCCCTTTCTCCAGTTTGGAATAAGCCGCCTCCGCCGCGGGCTCCTCCATGAACCTTCCGGCCTCATGCAGGAATTCCGTGCCCTTGAGCCAGATGCGCACTTCCCAATAATCCTGTGGCACAAAAACGGATATTTCCCTCTCCCTTTTCGCAAGGATGTCCAATGCGGGGCCCTGCACCCTCCCTATGCTCATGGTGCGGAAGCCGCCCGCCTTCTTGAGCGCGGTCATGAGCGCGCGGGATAGATTAATGCCGAAATACCAGTCCAGCACGTGCCGCGCTTCCCCTGCAAACGCATTGTTGAAGTCTATGCTCCCCTCCCTGTTCTCAAACGAATCGCTGAGCTCGGACTGGACGAGGGACGAGAACTTCATCCTTCCCCCGTTCTCCCCCCCGTAGCAGAAGCGATAGACATTGTATCCAATCAGAGAACCCTCAATGTCGTAGTCGCAGGCAACAGTAACCCGGTCCGCCTTTTTCCCCAGCATGCTCAGCGTTTCGGTATAATCTTTGGTATAGTAAGAAAATTTGCTTATTTGATAAGCGGGCTTCCATTCCACGTCAAATACCGGATAAGTGCGGCTCACCTTCTTCTCCGCAAGGTTGAAGAGGTGCCCCACAGCGGGCGCCACCGCGTACTCGTGCCCGTCCCTCTTGATTTCGTAATAGCTTACCTTCCCCTGCCTGCGCTGGACCATCTCCCCGCCGATGGCCTTTGCAATGGTATAGGCGACCTTGGGCTTCTCCGCGACTATCAGCTCCATAGTTTCCGAGTAAGAATATGAAGTAATATTTAAATCCCGTGCAAACTCTCTACGCGCACACCCGCGCGTGCGCGCACGCGCGCGTAATTATTATACTATTACTGATGCCCAGCACCCACATCCGGCGGGCGTATCCCCATAACTTCCAGCATTTCCCTCGCCGCACCCCGGCATCTTCCCAAATCATTTGCTCCGGTAGCTCGCCAGCACGTTGTATTTCGCCCTTTCCTTCCCCAATACGCTTTCCACGAGATGGAATTCCCGCACGTTGAAGTCCCCGAACTTCCATTCCATGTATTTCTTCAAATAGTCGTCCATGACCAGTTTCCTCTTCACGCGCGCCATGGTGAGGTGCGGCGTAAACTCCTCCTTCGCGAACATCCCGGACAGTTTTTCGTTGATGTCCCGGGCAAGCATCTCCAGCTCCGGGCTCACGCACCCCGCCCACACCACTTTCACGTATTTCTCGTTCGGGAACGCGCCCACGCCCCGGATTTTGACCTTGAACCCTGTGAATTCCACTTCCCTCAATACGCCGTCCACCCTGTCCAGCATCCGGGGATTCACTTCCCCCAAAAATTTGAGGGTGATATGCATCTGCGGCAGCTCCACCTTCTTCAGCCCCCCTCCCTCAGGGAGATCCTTCTGCGCATGCCCGATGTTCCTCTTAATCTCTGGCGGAATGTCCACCGCTACGAACAGTCTCATGCGGGGATGTCGCGTGTGTATATTAAAAACATTTCTAACCTACAAACCCCCCAATCCCAAAAGGTGCCGATATGAGGGGAACAGATTCACGCATGCAAGGGCAAAGGGGTGCGCAGGCGGTGCAGGTGCAGCCGCAGGAATTCGGAAGGGCGTCCAGGGTGAGCCCAATACGGCAGGCCAGCGGCATGCCCGGCCCCGAGGTTACGGTCGCATTGCCGGAGGCCATGGCGCGCAAATACCTTGATGCAATCCCCAAGACAAGAAACCCGATGAGGAAGGCGCTCCTGCACGAGAGGGCCGCGAAATGTTTGCTGGATGAGGGCAGGCTTGATGAAGCCCTCCACCAGGCACTTGAGGCGCATAATGCATTCAAGGGGGCATGCCTGTGCGATGTGCCTCATGGCATGGAGGCCAACATGGGCGAGGCACAGAAATTCGTGGGCAGGTTCCGCAGGATTCTCCACTCCAAATACGGGGGCGAGGTGTCCGTGGAATTTTTCGGCTCCCTGGGGCATCTTTAATAAGGTGCCTTCCCATATTTTTTCATGTCCCTTCTCCAGCTTGCAAAGGCGTCCGCGGAAGAGGCGGAATCCTACATCTCCGATTTTTCCACGCTCGCCCTTGAGTATGCGCACGGCTGCTTCACGGTGAAGCAGTTTTCGCATGAGAATGGATACGCCCTCCGCGTGATAAAGGAAAACAAGCTTGGCTTCTCATCCTGCAATTCAGATGAAGGATTCCGGGGCACGGTGGATGCAGCCCTCCGCTCGTCCGCGGCTTCCCCCGAGGTGAAATACTCCTTCCCCCACGCGCAAAAATACCCATACCTGCGCACCAAGAACTGGGACATAGAAAAGCTGGACGAGAAGTTCGCGATGGGCTGCGCGCAGCAGGTGGTGGATGCGATAAAGGAAAAGGCGGAGCCAGCGCGCGTTTCGCTCACCCTCTCTTTCGGGAAGGAGGAGATAGAAAACACGAACGGGCTCTCGGCCTCCATGGACGGGAGCAGCTGCTCCCTGTATTGCGAGGCGAAGAAGGGCGACCTCTTCGGCTTCTCCTATTACTCATCCAGGTTCCTGCCGAAGGATTTCGGCGCATTGGGAAAAGAGGCCGCAGCAATGGCGGAGGGGATGCAGGACGCGAGGGCGCTTCCCACCGGCAAATACACCGTGTGCTTCTCCCCCTACTGCCTCTCGCAGCTCGTGGATTTCCTCCTCTTCCACCTCTCCTCGGAAAATGTGCGCAGGGGGGTGTCCGCCCTCTCAAAAAGGAGGGGCGAGCAGGCGTTCAGCGAGAAGCTCACAATCACGGATTCCCTCGCGGCACCGGCGTCCAACTCATGGCCGTTTGATGCCGAGGGCGTGCCCGCAAAGGTCGTTCCGCTGGTGGAAAAAGGAAAGGTGGCCAATTTCCTTTACGATACATACACCGCGGCGAGGATGGGCGAGGAAAAGGAAGGGAACTGCTCGCGCCCCAGCTATTCCATGCTTCCCACCCCCTCCCAGTCCAACATCATAATAGAGAAGGGGGATTACCCTGCGCACCTCGCCTCGGATTACCTATACGTGGAATCCTTCCACGGGATGCACACATCCAATACCATAAGCGGGGATTTCGGGGTGCAGGCGGACATCGCCTTCTTCGTCCGGGGGAAGGGGGAGAAATTCCCCGTAACCAACATGCTGCTGACCGGAAACATATTTAACCTGTTTAATTCAATACTGGACATCGGCGACACGCAGGGGACATGGGACGACCTCATCTCGCCGAAGATATGGTTTTCCGGCGTCCAGCTGGTAGGGCCGAAGTGATTCCAGATGAAGAAATTCAAAACCACGGAAGATATTGAGGTTCCCTCAAGGCTCATAGACCAGGTCATAGGCCAGGACAAGGCAGTGGAAATAGTGAGGAAGGCGGCGAAGCAGAAGAGGCACGTCCTCCTCATAGGGCCGCCCGGAACCGGGAAGAGCATGCTCGCGCAGGCGATGGCGGAGCTCCTGCCCACAACCGACCTCCAGGATGTGCTTGCGTTTGAGAACCCGAACAACGAGAGCGAGCCGCTCATGAAGGTGGTCCCCTCGTTCCCGGACATGGATTACCTGATGAAGCACCGCGAATACGTCCCCTACTACCAGCCGCAGGAGCTTGCGCTCATAGAAAAATACTCAAAGGACAAGAAGGCGCCCCTGCTCCCGAAGGCGCTTAAAAATTCGCTGGGCAGGAGGATGTCCCAGGCGTTCCGCTCATCGGAGAAGCAGAGGGAGAAGGAGGGCATCTCGCCACTTTTCGTCCTCCTCGTGCTCGGCATAATAGCGATAATCGTCACATTCATGCTGGACCTCAGCGAGGACCAAAAGGGGCTCATCCTAATGGTGCTGTTCGGGCTTGCTATTTTCTATGCGCTCTCTTCCGCGGCATCGGGGCTCTCAAAAAAGATGATGCCCGCGGTCGCGCGCCCCAATTTCAAGGTAATCGTGGACAACACCGGGAGGGCCACCTCGCCGTTCGTTGATGCCACGGGCTCAAAAGCCGGCGCCCTCCTTGGCGACGTGAAGCATGACCCCCTCCAGACCGGGGGGCTGGGGACCCCCGCCCACATCCGCGTGGAGGCGGGCGCAATCCACAAGGCGAACAAGGGGGTTCTGTTCATAGATGAAATCGCCTCCCTCAAGATGAACTGGCAGGCGGACCTGCTCACAGCCATGCAGGAGAAGAAATACCCGATAACCGGGCAGAGCGAGCTCTCCTCAGGCGCACTTGTGAAGACGGAGCCCGCGCCATCCGATTTCGTCCTGGTCGCGGCCGGGAACCTGCCCGACCTCCAGCACATCCACCCCGCCCTCCGCTCCAGGATACGGGGAGAGGGATATGAGGTTTATGTGGAGGACACCATGGACGACGACGAAAAAAATGAGGACAACATAGCGAGGTTCGTCGCCCAGGAGGTGAAGAAGGACGGCCGCATCCCCCACTTCACTTATGACGCGGTGCAGGAGGTCGTGGAGGAGGCGAGGCGCCTCTCCGGGAGGAGGAAGAAATTCACGCTAAATTTCAGGGAGATAGGCGGGCTCGTGCGCGCCGCGGGCGACTTCGCGAGCGAAGAGGGCGCAAAATTCGTGGAGCCGGAGCACATCCGCAAGGGGCGCGCGGTCGCGAGGCCGATAGAGTCCCAGGTTGTGGGGAAGATGGTGGAGCACAAGAAGGAGTACCAGGTCTTCCAGACCAAGGGCTATTCCGTCGGAAAAGTGAACGGGCTCGCGGTCCTCGGGGATGCGTTTTCCGGGCTCGTGCTGCCCATAGTCGCGGAGGTCACCCCGTCCTCTTCCAAGAGCGGCGGGAAGATAATCGCCACGGGCAAGCTGGGCACCATCGCGAAGGAGGCGGTGGAGAACGTATCCGCAATCATAAAGAAATACACCCAGAAGGATTTGTCCGCAAAAGACATCCACATACAGTTCCTGCAAACGTACGAAGGGGTGGAGGGCGACTCCGCTTCCATCTCTATTGCAGTTGCGGTAATTTCGGATTTGGAGCAAATCCCGGTGGACAACTCATACGCGCTCACCGGCTCCCTTTCCGTGCGGGGCGAGGTGCTGCCCGTGGGCGGCGTAACCGCAAAAGTGGAGGCGGCGCACGAGGCGGGCATAAGCAAGGTTGTAATCCCCAAGGCGAACAGGCAGGACATCTACCTGCGCAGCGAGCTGAGGGGGAAGGTGGAGATTTTTGAGGCGTCCAACATCCTGGACGTGCTTTCCCTCGTGCTCAAGGATTCCCCGCAGAAAAAGAAACTGCTCTCTGAAATAAAGAAGCAGTTCTCCGAGCAGTGATGATCAATATGCCTTCACGAATATGTTGTCCTCAATTGAATAGATGTGCCTGAACGCGAAGCTGAACCTCCTTCCCAGCGGGTTCTGGAGCACGAGCTGCTCCTTCCTCGCGTCCACGCCTATGACCTTGCCCACGAAGTTCCCGTTCTCGTTTATCACTTCCTTGCCCTCAAGCTTCATGGAGAGGATGCTCCCCTTCCGTATCATCCCTATTATCATTATCGCCGTATATCCAATCACGAGCCCGGCCAATATCGCCAGGAGGAAGTCCCCGAAGCTCACGTACGGCTCCTCCAGGTTCAGAACCCACTGCGCGCCTATGCTCAAAATCATCGCCGTGAGCAGGAGCGCAACGGCGTAGAGGGCATACCTCGTGATTATGAACTTCTTGTTCTCGGTCATCGCGTCTACCGTCTTCCCTCCAATCACCAGCAGCGCCATCCAGGGCAGCAGGAACAGCAAGGATTTCAGCACGTATGCAACCGTCTTCCCGCCGTCCAGCCCGAGGTTCGCCGCCTCCACGTACGCCTCCTGCGCCGCCCACAGCGAGATGAGCAGAAGCGCGAACGCGGATATGTACGCGAGCCAGCTCGTCTTCTCTATTGAGAAGCGGAACTCCCGGCCTATGGAGAGTATGTGCTCCTCTATCCCGAAGCCCTTTATGAGGAGGTACAGCCCGATCACCAGGGCAACGGGCTTCCATCCCAGGTCCAGGTAGCTGGATATTGAGAATAGCAAAAGCAGTATCGCCGGCACCCCGAAAATAATCCTCGCATAATACGGGTCCTTGAGCTTCTCCAGCATGACGAAGTATGTCTTTTCCAGCTCCTTCGCCTGCTTCATCACCACCACTTTGACGGAATCTATCTTTATGCGCGAGCGGATTATGGGCATTATCTCCTCGTCCGATGCGCCGTCCGAAACGAATATGCAGCTCTCCGCGGGGATGTCCGCGAGTATCTTGTTCAGCTGGCCGCTAATCTCCAGGTCCGCCTTGTAGCCCAGCTTCTTGTGCCCCGTGAGGGTGACTATCTCCACGTTCTTCTTGTCCGCCTTCAGCTGGTCGTACATGCGTATCGCTGAGAATATGGAATTGGCGTCCGTATCCTCCGGGTCCGCCAGCGCGAGCTTCGTCGCGCCCTCCAGGTTCTCCTCCCTCCCGATGAGAGGGCCGCTCACTTTGGCCTTCTCGTAGAGGTCGTTGTCCCTGTCTATGCATAGGACCAGTATGGGCTTAACCATCGCACAATCCTCTCCGGCATTCTTTTTAAATGTTCTCAACTAATCTTAATCTTCTACTGAGTGGATTGCATGGAAGAGAAGAAGGTTTTGCTCCCTGGCGACCATGTCGGCCCGGGGGAGGTTTATGCCGAGGGCGCATCAACCTACACGGAGAAGGACGAGGTTTACGCCTCCACGCTGGGAGTGCTGGACGAGCAGGCGCGGGGGATAAAGACCCGCTTCAGGAAAATCCAGCTTGAGCGCGGGAACGTCGTCTATGGGATAGTGATGAGCGTCTTTGAGAACTTCGCCATCCTGGGCATACTGCCGGAGAAGAGCCCCGAGGGGAAGTACGCGGGCATCCCGGACGGAAAGATACTCGTGAAGTTCGCGTCCAAGGAATACACGCGCTCCATGAGGGACGCGTTCAAGGTCGGCGACCTCGTGCGCGCGAAGGTCACGGACGTGGACGGCGACACCGCCCTGCTCACCACCGCCTACCCCGAATACGGCGTCATAAAGGCGTTCTGCTCAAGGGACAAGACGCCGCTCGTGAAGCAGGGCAGGGACCTGGCGTGCCCGCTCTGCAAGGGAATAGAAAGGCGCAAGCTCGCAAACGATTATAGGGCTTTCGGCAAAATCAACCTCTGAGGTGCTTGATTGGAACTGAA
>JAGVON010000088.1 GCA_020052735.1 archaeon
CCCCGCCCCCTCCTGCAATCCCAGCGGACGTGGTGAAGAACCTCAGCAAAAAATACCTATATGCGTATGAGCGCATCACGGGGCAAAAGTTAATATAGTTCTTATAATGCATTATTGATGGTGATGGCATGGTCTCAACACAGGCGCAGGCGCCGCAGCTTCAACCCGCGGAGAGGAGGATGGAACAGGCAAAATTCCTTTTTGAACTGTTCGGGATTGATGTCGATTCGCTGAACCACTTTCTCTCGGTACAGATCATGAATCCAGGAACCCCCATGCAGAGCGATTTGTTCGGAATAATCCCCGATATCCAAACGGATACTCACGTGCAAAAAGAGGCGCAAATAGCATACGCACTCATACACGACCCTGATTTCGGGCGCGAAAGGGTGAAAGGCGGAGTTGAGTCCTTCTGCAACTCCGATGAGGATTTCTATGCCCTGGTGGGCACCGTTCTGGCCGCACATTCCACCGCGACGTTCGGAACAGTCAGCGACTCCACGGCCCAATGGCTCTTCGGCCTGAAGGTGGAGCGCGATGAAAACGGGGAGATTGCGCGAAGGGAGGAGGACGGCGCGCTAGACATTTCGTGGGACGTCGCAGGCAGCAGGGTTGCTTCCACGCTACTGCAGGACATCCGGGGCAAGAAAGACTGGCTGATGAACAATTACGAGCAGTTCTCCTCAGCCGCCATATTCTACGTATGGGCCATGCAGAACGGCTTTGACGCAGATTTCGTGAACAAGGCTGGCACCGCCGCGTTCGGAGAGCTATGGCTTCCCGCGGCAACAGTCGGGCAGTTTCTGGAATCCGTGCCATCAGAATACGACCCCACGAAGAGCACCTGGATACTCCACGGAAGGGACAGGGCGAAGGGATGGGACCGCGACACGGTCGGGCTGGCGATGGACGCCCTTAGGCAGCTCGGCCCGCTGAGCACGGCGCCCACCACTTTCGCGGAGGAGGCCCAGCCGGAGCAGGAGCGCACCCAGTTGGATGAATTCCGCAGCCGCTTCCAGCGCGGCACCCTCTCCATAAGCGACACATTGGACCGGGTGCTTACCGAAAGCCGGGGGTGGGCAGCGAATTACTCCCAGCTTTTCAGCAATTATAACATGCAGCAGGTTGAGGAGGGCGCGGTCTTCTACGCGTGGGCGAAGAAGAACGGCATGGGCGAGGACGAGATAAACGCCCTCGGAAGCGCGCACTACAAGGATGACTGGGCGTTCGCATCCCTTCTGGGCAAGCATCTGAGCCCGAGAAGGCCCGGCTCAAATGAATACGTGCTCCCGACAGATGAAGCCAAGACGTTCCAGGCGGACCTGGATTCCTTCAGGCTGTCCCAGTCCGTAGTGCGCGTAGCGGAAACCGGGGAAACCGCGGAAGCCACGGGGCTTGCGGCAATCGCGCAGAGCGTTGGAGTCACGGAAGACTATTTGAGAGATGCGGTCCAGCTGATGGTAGTTAGAGGTGCAGAAAGAGTGAAGATTGCATATGACCGTTCGGATGTTGGCGAAGAAGGAACCAAACCCGTAACGAGAGATCCAAATGGTTATTATGTGCTTCTATTTCACCGCCCGGAGGGAAGTGAAACAGCCTACACGGACTCCCAACTAACAGACGCGGTAAATAAAGCGGCAGACGTTATACATCCTGGAAGTAGGCAGGCCTAGGCCTCCATTTCCTTCCTGAGCAGCTCAACCATCCCTGGCATCCGCCCCTCCACGTCGGCGACCAGCCTCGCGGCGCTTGCCTCAAGGAGCGCAAGGAAAGGGTTGTCGCCATGCCTTATGTACTGCAGCAGCAGCCCGCTCTCAACCGTGATGAGGGCGGCGAGATAATATTGTTCGTCAACCGGGACCTCCCTCCCGTAAACCCATTCTTCGCCAACACGTTCCGCCAGCGCGCCCATCGCAATCGTCAGCCCCATCCTCTTCACGTGCAGTTCGTCATACCCGCCCGCCGCAATTGCGCCGCCGAGCACCTGGGCAGGGGGCCTGCAGCAGAGCTCCCCCCGCACCGCCCATTCCTTAAGAAGGGCATGCCCGCTGGAATTCCCCTTCTCACCGAGAAGCGTAACAAGGGAATCCCTCTCCCTTCTCTCATCGCAGGTCAGGCATTTCTTTTCCATTAGCTCCTTCGCCTTTTTGAAGGCCGCCCTGACCGCCAGCCTGTCCGCAAGCCTGCCGCTAACCACGCGCACAAGCCTAACAAGCATCCTTTCTTCGGCCATCCACCCGCACCCTGCGTTTTGGATATTCAGTTTATAAAATCCCTGAAAGCAGCTCGGAGATGTGCGCCGCCTTCCTCCTCTCCGGGGAATCGGACACTACCCCGACCTTCTCCTTCTCCGCCCTCTCCGCGGCGTTCCACTTCTTCGCCGCCTCAATCAGTAAAGACATCAGCTCCGGATCCCGCCCCACGGCGCCCCTAAGCTCGTCTGCAATCCTGCAGTCAAGCCCGCCCAGGGTCATCACGTCCGGGTTGTATCCAACCGTGTCCAGCAGCCCAATCAGCGCCCGCACGGCATCCGCGTTCCCAATCTTCCCGAGCGCAACCACCGCCTCCACCCTAGTGGAATTCCTCTCCATGGAGTCGTCAATCCGGTACCCCCTCGCGAGCGTTTCAGATATCTCCACGAAGTCAATTGTCTTCGTGGGCTTCCTGGCCTCCGCAATAATCTGCTCTTCCGTGGGCTTTTCGGCGTTTGCCGCGGCACTTTCTTTCTTTTTGAACTTGTCCAGGTCTGCCTGGGGGACCGCACCCCTGTTCGCCCGCTTGCCGATGTCCTCCCCGGATACAAGCAAGCCCTTTATCTCCGTAATCTCTGCCATCCTTGCATTGGAGGCATTCCTCTGTGCGGCGCTCCAGCCGTCCCTCGCAAGCCCCCCCAGGATTTGCGCAGTTTCCGCGCCGGGCACGTTCGCGGCATAGGCAATACCAAGCCGTATCTCCTCCCCGTGAACGCTCCTGAGCATCCCGAGCACCTCTGCGCCCGCCGCCTTCCTCTCGGCCTCTTCCGCGCCGGGCCATTCCAGCGCCTTTGCCAATATCCTCTTTGCAAGGAGGTATCCCAGCCGTTTGTCAGCCATTTCGTTGGACAGGATTAGCGGCCTCAGGGATGCCAGCCCCGGCGCGCCCGCATGTATGACCAGTTCCGCAGCTGCGCGCCTCATCTCTTTGCGCACCTCGTCGTTCGCGCCCTTCGCACCTTCCTCTGCGGTGCCCCTCAGCAGCGCAAGCAGCGCGGGCACTGCATCCGCCTTCAGTTCCTCAAGCTTCCCCCTGGCCTTCTCTCCCGGAAGCTGGAAAACCAGCGCCGCCGCCTTCTCCGCCGGCGTCTTGCCGAACAATGTGCTCAGTTTCCTTCCCATTCCGCCTTCAAACATCATAATCATCCCTCTAATCCTTCCAAGCGAGCCCCATGCGCCGCTTCTCAATCTCGGCCTCCTCGCCCAAAACCAATAATATCATATCCACAGGCACGCTTTTCGGATGGTCCTTGTCAATGGCCAGGAGCACCCTGCGCGCCTCCCGTCCAGTTTCCAGCATCCGGTTTCCAGTTCCGGGTTCCCTGTTCCCGACGTCCAATAGCTTCGCCACGGCATCCACCGCGGGCGGGCCGATTAGGATGAGCGCAGCCGCGCACCTAAACCTCACGATGTGGCTCCTGCTTCCAAGCCCCTCCGCGATTTCCGGGATGGCTTCCAAAGCCCTTATTTTTCCAAGCATGGTTGCGGCGTATCCCCTCACATACTCATTATCGCTCTTCAGCAGTTCGCGCAGCTCCTGCACAAGCTCCCCGCGCATCTTGCGCGCATCAAGCGGCGCAGGAACCCCGGAATCCCCGCATTCCCCCTTCATTCCGGGGATGGCCCCGAACTCCACGCCGTTGCCCTCCATCTTTATGAGGCACGCGAGTGCGCACGCCCTGTTGTAGTCCGTGCCCATTCTCAGAATCGTGATAAGGTTTGGGAGAACCTCTGCGCCGCGTTTGGCCACCTCTTCTATATCGCTTGGCCTGCGGATTCTCTGCGTGAGCTCCACAAGGGGGGCGCTCATCAGCCCCGGCCTGCCGAATCCCCCATCCCTAGGGCTGGCGGTCGGCACACTTATGCGTACTGTTGGCTGTTTAGTATCTGCCATGAGGATAACCTTATGTTAATTAGTGTATAAAGATGTATTTAAATGTATCGTTTGCCGAATTGGACAGAAGTAAAACGGAAAGATTCATTTCTCGCTGCGGCAGCCCCTGTTCGCATCCATGCTGCGCAGCGCATCCTGCTCCCAGGCGTGCATCTCAATCGCCAGCCGCACGAATTCGGCGTCCATGCCGGCATCCCTCGCAATCA
>JAGVON010000045.1 GCA_020052735.1 archaeon
CTTCCTGAACTCCCTCTGCAGGTAGAGCGGGTTGTCCTGGAACGGCACAACGCCCACCTTTCTCCTGCCCGGCGCCTGCAGGGATGAAGCTAGCCGCCTTGCTTCGGTCCCGGGATTTGCAGTGGCTGTTGATTCCATTTCTACACCATTCCTATCTATATATTATAACAAAACCCTTAAAAACCCTGAACAGACGCAGATATTTAAGAGTTCCCGCCTTATTCCCAGCATGAAGAGCGTGAAAAAGTACATCCTGGACACAAGCCTATTCGTAAATCCCGCAGCCCGCACGCCGTTCGGAAACAGCCCGCAGGAGGCGGTGGAGCACTTCGCCCAGCTGGCGAAGGATTACGACGCAAATTTCTACATGCCGCCCTCCATCTGGAAAGAGCTGTCCAATTTCGCCCCCAACCTGCATGCCTTGGAGGGAATAGTCAAAAGAAAAGCACCCAACATCTATTCCATAAACCTCCCCGCCGCCGTATTCTATGAGTTTATAGACGACGTAAGGGGCAGGGTAAACAAGGGCCTCCGCCTTGCGGAGGAATTCGCAGTGGACAACCGCCCGGACAACGACGAAAAACTAAGAAAGCTCAGAGACAAGTACAGGGATTCAATGCGCACAGGGATAGTGGATAGTAAAGAGGATTTTGAAATTGTCCTGCTTGCATTTGAGTTGGAAGCCGCAATCGTCACCAGCGACGAGGGCATCTTCCACCTCGCAAACAAAGTGGGGTGCGAGTGGATAGACGCATCCAAGTTCCACGGAATCCTGCACAGGAAAAAGAAGAAGGATTAGTCCTCCTGCACCCTCCCCTCAACCGCGCGCCGGACCATTCGCGAGCTCTCCTTCATTATCTTTACAAATGTTATCTCGTATCCCTTCCCCTGCCTTTCCTCCTTCTCAATCTTCAGCTCCACATCGTGCCCCATCCCCGCAAGTATGGCATCCCACGTGGTGTGGCTCTTCACGCGCACGCGGAGCCTCTGCACGGCCACGCCTGCCTCCAAAGCGCCTTCCAATTCGGAGTAAAGCGCCTCCCCCAGCTTTTTCTCATATTCCGCCTTCTTCAGCCCCAGGTCCCGCACGGAAACCGCCGAGCGGAACACCCTCTGCTTCATGAAGCCCATTGGCATGTCAAACAGGTGCGCAGAGCTTTCCGCCAAATCATGTATGTCCGAGGAGGGCGTGACGAATTTCATTATTTCCCCCCCTTCCATCCCCCTTATGACTATGCCCTCCTTGCCCTCCTTGTCCATCTTGCGGACGGCGCCCTTCAATTTTGCAATCTCGTCCCTCGCAAACACGCCCACGAGCGGCACGGGGGTAAGCCCGAATTCCTTGCACAGGTCCCTCCTTTCCATGGGCGGAAGGAATTCCCCCCTCTCGTCTATGATGTCAAAAATGTAATATTTCACGTCATACTCATCCGTGGGCGGAGTGTGCGGCGTATTCCCAATCATCTCCCCGCACAGTATCCATCCGGCATGCGCAGAAAAGAACTTCTTCACCCCAGCATCGTCCGAGAGCTTCTCGGCCGCAAAACCGTCCGTGAATCCGCCCCGGGAAAGGCACGTGAACCTCCCCCTGTAAAGGAGCGCGCGCACGTTATATCCGTCTATCTTCTCCTCAACCAGCATCTCGGAGGACTGGATATTTTTCCCTATCCCCTCCCCAAGCACGAATATGCGCGGTATCTTCGGGTAGCCCGGAATCGTCCTGGTGCCCGCTATGAGTGTGCCACGGGGCATCCCCCCGGCCTTTTCGGCGAAGCGCAGGAACTCCCCGTACTCCACCACCTTGTTGCTGCCCTTAAGCCGTTCAATTTCCATCCAAGCACCCAATCACAAGCGGATCCAGCCCGCCTCATTCTTCCCCGCCGGAGTTTCCGCCCTCCCCAGCCCCGCCTTCAGGTTCCGGGGTTTCCCCATTGCGCCCCATCCTCCTGAGCCGCCCTTCCACTTCTGCCTCAAGCTTCTCCTGCTCCTTTGCCCCCTTCGCCTCGCCCCTGCGCAGGAGCACAGTCCCTATCGCGGTCAGCACCACGCTCATTATTATGACCACGAATGCGATCTCAACAAACATCTTCGCCTGCGAATACAGCGGCCCGAAGACCTCCGCCGGAATAGTGCCCTGGCTCTCAAGCAGCACGACCGCCGGGTACCCGCCCATGACCGCGGCCGCAAGCCCCCTTGGCATGAAGGCGTTTATGTACCTGTTGTATTTGGAGATGGGGCTGCCCCAGGTTGAAACCTTCGTGGAGAGGAACCTCGCGGCTATGAGCCCAAGCATCATCGCCCCGCCCACAAGGATGGAATAGGAGCTCCCTATCACCACCATGCTCCCAAGGTAAACGAAATAGAAGGTCCGCACTAGGAACCCGAACTCGTTCTGGAAGGTGAGCAGCTCGGCGTCATCCGCGACGTCCTTGAATTTCAGCATCTGCCCTATCTCCTTGTAGTTCCCCAGCATTATCCCGATTACGAGCGCGGCAATCGCGCCGCTGCCCCCGAAGTATTCCGCGACGATGTATCCGATCAATATTGTCGCAAGCGTCACCATGTAGAAGAAATCTATCTTCCTCAATTTCTTGCTGAGCGCAATCCACATCAGCCCTATGAGCCCGCCGATTACCGCGCCGGTGGAGAAGCTGCCCAGGATTTCCTTCCCCGTCCCCTGCACGCTCGCGTTGTGCGTTATCACTATGCTCATGAGCGCAATCGTGAGCATGACCGCGAGCACGTCCGTGAGCGCCGCGTCTATGAGCACGAACTGCCTCGCCTCGTCGCTCATCTTGAGCCCGCTCACTATCGCGACGACCATGGTGGAGGTGGTCCCTCCCAATATGGCGCCGAGCACCGCGCCCATCAGCGGGTCGTAGCCGAGCGCAACCCATATCCCCGTCACCACCGCGATGGATAGGACAGTAACCAGGACGGCCATCAGGACGCCCCTTCCGCCCCCGTGTATGAGCTGATAAATGTTCATCCTCATTCCGCCGTCAAAGAGCAGCACCACCAGCGCAAGCGGCCCCACAACATAGCTTATGCTCCTGAGCGTATCCACATTGAGCTGGTGCGTGACGGGCCCAAGCATGTAGCCCAGCGCAAGAAGCAGGAGCACCCCGGGGATGCCCAGTTTCCTGAAAAGCATCTCCCCTATGAATCCCGCGAATATTATGCCGGAGATGAGCGCGAATGCGATGATGGTCTCAATCATGCGGCTCAGCCCCCCTTCTTCAGTTTCCGGTTTCCAGCATCCGGTTTCCTGTCCCCGCCCGCTTTCACTTCTTTCTTCCCCTCACCTTCGCCACCCTCTTCCGGGTCCCCTTCCCCTTCCGCATCTTCAGCTTCCGTTTCTTCCCCCTCATCCGCGGCTTCTCCACCTTCCTCACTTTCTTTCCCTTCCCCCTCCGCCTCCTCGCCCTCCTTCTTCTCCCCGTTCCCATTTCCGTTCACGCGTATGAAAACAAGCCCTGCCGCGGTGAGAACCACGCTCACCACAATCACCACAAAGGATACGTCAACAAAAAGCAGCGCCTGCGCATAGAGCGGCTCAAAAACGTCCGCGGGGATCGCACCCTGGCTCTGCAGCAGCATGAACGCGGGATAGCTCCCCATGACCGCGGTCGCAAGCCCCCTCGGCATCATGATGTTTATCTGCTTCACGTATTGCGAGAGGTCGCTCCTGAACGTCGCCAGTTTTGAGGACGCAAACCTCGCAACGATCAGCCCGGCCATGATTGCGAGCCCGAGAAGGACAGGCATCATCGCCGTTATCGCAACGAGCGTCCCCATGAACACGAAATAGAAGGTGCGCACAAGGAAGCTGATTTCGCTCTGGAAGCGGAACATGTTGTGCGTCTCGGCAGCATCCTTGAACTTCAGCATGGTTGCGATTTCCTTGTGGTTGCCGAGCATTACCCCGAACGCAAGCGCGGCTATCGCGCCGCTCGCCCCGAAGTATTCCGTAACCAGGTATGCGAAAAGCAATATCGCCACCGTGAGCATGTATGAGAAGCTTATCCCCTGCAATTTCTTGCTCATGGCTATCCAGATGAGCCCGAGCACCGCGCCCACCACCGCCCCGATTGAGAAGCTGCTGACAAGCTCCTTCCCGGTGCCCTGCACGCTCGCGGTGCCCGTGAGCACCACGTTCAGCAATGCGATTGTTATGACGACAGTGAGCACGTCCGTGAGCGCCGACTCTATCACGAGGAATTGCTTCGCCTTTTCGCTTATGCCTATTTTTCCCGCAATCGCTATTATGATTGTGGAAGTTGTCCCCCCGACAATCGCCCCCAGGATTGCGCCCATTATCGGGTCGTACCCCAGCGCCATCCATATCCCTGCGGTCGCAAGCATCGCGGTCAGCATCATCAGGACCGCCATCAGGATGCCCCTCCCGCTCTCGTGCACCAGCCGGTATATGTTGAGGTCCATCCCGCCCTCAAAAAGGAGTATCGCGAGCGCGAGCGGCCCTACTATATACTCTATTCCTTTCAGCATATTCACGTCCAATTGGTGCGTGACCGGGCCGAGCATGTAGCCCAGCGCCAGGAGGAGGAGGACGCCCGGAACCCCGAGCCGCCTGAACATTATCTCGCCTATGAACCCGGCCATGATTATGCCTGAGATGAGCCCGAACGCCACCAGGGTTTCCATGCTCGCCATAATGGTTCACCAGGGTACTGATTTCAGCCCGAACCTGTTCGCCGCAGCATTGGACGCTATATGCAGCAGCCAGGACAGCACCAGGAGGAACAATACGCCTTCAGGCGAATACAATGCATGGGCCACAGGGTACGCGAGCAGCAGCCCGGCCACGATGAAGCCGAGCTGGTCCAGGAAGAACGGCTTGCCAGGGACGATGTTCATCCTCCTCTTCACAAAGCTCCCCAGCGCATCCCCGATGAGGGCGCCCAGCGAGAGCAGGAAGCCGGAAAGGAACTGCGCCCACGTGCTTGCGAACGCGGGAAGCGGAAAGCAGAGGGCAAGAATCCCGGAAGCGACAGTTCCAGCCGCAACCCCTGCCACGAACCCCCGCACGGTCTTCGCATCCCCGAGGACGCGCCTCCCGTCCGAGAAATTTGCGCCGAAATCAAGGGGCTGCCCGCCCCCCAGGAGCACCGGCGCAGCGTTCGCTACATAACAAGGAATTATGAATATTATGAGCCCCACTAGGTCCATCGCTTTTTCTTAAGGTTTAACCCCTTTTAATTACTACTGTTTTCAAGGGGGCAATATCCTATCTCGCATCCGATGGGAGGCACGCACCTTCCCCATTTCCCGCACGCATCGCATTCCCTCTCACCCTGCACGCACGAGCTGTACGTGCATTGTTCGCTCTCCCCCGGGGTGCATTCCAGGTCCTTGACGCACGCGCCCTGCCTCCCAAGCATGCAGGGGCGGTACCCGGCGCACCCTTCCGGGGTTGTGCATGGGGTTTCCGCGCCCGGGGTGCATTCCGGCCCCCCTCCCGCATCCGGTGCGGGCCCGAAATCCTGCTGCGTAGGGCTGAAGAAAGGGAGAAGGAAATAGATCAGTGCAAAGAAAAGCAAAACCGGGATTATGTACAGATATTTCCCGCCTTCCATCCCCGCTCACCTGTACTCAAGGCTGTACCCGCTTTCCCTTGCGGTAAGCCCATGCAGGAGCCCGCTAATGCTCAGGAGGCCGGGCTGCACACCGCTCACATCCACTTCGCACACCGGCGGCATATCCCCTTCATATTCTATCCCGCCCAGCTCGGCCGCCTTCCTTACCGCGTCGTCCCTGCTGCCGAGCGCATCCACGAGCCCGATGTCCCGTGCGGTCCTGCCAGAAATCACGCGCGCATCCAAAACCTCGTTGTATTTCACCAGGTCCAGCCTGCTTCCCCTGTTCTCAATGACCGTGGAGTTGAACTGCTGGAAAGCCTGCTGCACTATGTCGCCGAGCACCGCAGTCTCGTCTGCAGTAAGGTTCCTGAAAGGCGTGCCCATATCCTTCATCTCCCCGCTCCTTATGTTGTTCTCCCCCACGCCTATTTTCTCAAACAGCCCGGACGCGTCATAAGTGGTCATTATCACCCCTATGCTCCCGGTGAGGGCGTTCGGCTCCGAGATTATGTAATCCACCGGAGTCGCAATATAGTACCCTCCGGAAGCCGCCACTTCCCTGAAGTATGCCACCCGCGGCTTGTCCAGCCCCGCAATGGAGCGGTAAATCTCGTCGCTCGCCACGATGCTCCCCCCCGGGGAATTGATGACAAACAGCACCGCGCCCACGTCGTCCCTTTCCCCAATCGCCTCTATCCTTTTGGAAATCTGGTACGAGCCGGCGGCACCGCTGCTGAACAGCGAAGGGGGCGTGTCCTCCGTGGTTATGATGCCGTTTATCTCCACGACCGCGACGCATTTGCCGAACGGGTTCGCGGTCCCGGACGCGAGCGAGAAAAGCCCGAACACCATGAGGAACACCAGCCCGAGGGAAAGGAATATGACCGCCGCATATAATCCATAGTTCCGCTCCTTGCCCGCAGCTTCCGGCGCCTTTCTCCGAACAACTCTATCTTCTGCCATGGTCGGGTATTCCATAATAAGGATTAAATACGAATTGCACGCACATCTTCCCGGTACTCATCATGGAAGAGGAAAACATAAAGTTTGAAACCGGCGGTTCCTTCTACAATCCGCACATGAGGTTATGCCGCTCCATTTCTTCATTAGCCGTAGGTGCCATCGCACACCCCATCTCTATTTGCGACGGCTTCTCCTCCACCGGAATCCGCGGCATAAGATATGCAAAAGAGAATGAAAACGTAACCAACACCTCCTTCGTGGAATTTGATGAATCCGCAGCAAACCTGTGCCGCAAAAACATCCCCTCCAATCTGGTAAAAGGGGAAGTGTTTGAGCAGGAGTTCAACCATCACCTCATGGATACTTCCTACAATTTGGTGGAATTGGACCCCTTCGGCTCCCCAGTCCCCTACTCATACTTCGCCATGCGCTCCTTCCGCAGGATGAAGGAGGGATACATCTCCGCGACCGCAACGGACACCGCGGTCCTCTGCGGGGCGCACTACGCCGCCTGCCTCAAATACTACCATTCCCACCCCCTGCACAACGAGCTGTGCCACGAGGCGGGGGCAAGAATCCTCGTAAAGCATTTCGCCAACCTAGCATCTGAATTTGATTTCGGGATAGTTCCCCTCTTCACCCTCTCCCACAGGCATTTCTTCAAAATCTTCATAAGATTGGAAAAGGGGGCGGACAAGGCGGTCCAGAATGAAAAGGAAATCGGATTCATAAATTTCTGCGGGAAGTGCGGATGGAGGGAAGCCAATCCCATCCCTCTTCCCAAATGCCCCAAATGCAAATCCAAAATTGAATATGGCGGCCCGCTCTGGCTGGGCAAACTGCATTCAAGGGAGCACATGGATAGGATGGAAAAGCTGAACGAAGGGAGGAATTATGCAGACAAAAAGGCAATCGCATCCCTCCTCGCCCTCATGGAGAAGGAAGACTCTTTCCCCCCTTACTTCTATGACGTGCACCGCACCTGCAAAAGGTTTGGATTGCACAACCCGAAACCGATAGAGGACATAATCGCCGCGATAAAGAAGAAAAAGTATTCCGCTGCCCGCACGCACTTCTCCCCCACGGGCATAAGGGCAAACGCCCCGGCTTCAGCCCTGAAGAAACTAATCTCGTTCAAGTAGCCCTTTCCCGGCATCTGCCGCGCCAATCCGGCCATATCCCCCGCGCCCGAATAACCCTTATATTCCTTCCTCTCCCTATCCAACCCATGCCCGCCTCCATGCGGAAGGTACTTGAACAGATGTTCGATTTCTCGCAGATGAGCCCACTCCTTGAGCAGAAGCTCGCCATGGAGCAGATGATGGCGCCCCTTCTCCTCCTCCAGATGCAGCGGCAGTCCGAGATGAACTACCAGCAGATCAGCCAGGCGATGGCCGAGGATGCGGAGAAGTCCATACGGGAGGACCGCATCTCCAGGTCCGAAGTCAAGACCTCGGACGCCAAGACCAAGCTGGAATCCGGCGAGGTCACGAGTTTCAGCCTGATGTACTACAACCCCGAGCTGAAGAAGGTGGAGATGGTTGAGGAATCCGTCACGATAAAATCGGATTCCTACTCCAGCCCTGAACAGCAGGCGGTGGAGGAGGCCGCGGGGCAGAAGTCCATGCAGGGCCCCTACGGGCTCATTGCGCAGCCAACCCTCCACGAGAAGATAAACCCCTACATACTTGAGTCGGTGCTCAGCAAGATAGACGTGGAGCTCCCCAAGCCCTTCGGGGGCGGGGCCGCACACGTCACCGCCACGGTGTTCGCATCCGTTGAGCGGAAAATGCAGGCCGAAGGCCAGGATGACGAAATAGTTGCGCTGCACGCCCTGAAGGAGATGCAGGCCCGCAAGGAGTCGCTCCTCAAGTCCGTGGGCACCGAGATAATCGCACTTGAGCAGGCGGTCAAGGCCCTCCAGGACAGCGACAGGAAGGAGGACAAGATAATTGATAAGCTCCCTCCGCTCTCGCGCATAAGGTACCTCGCGCTGCTCCGCAGGAGGAAGGGGCTGGAGCGCACCCTGCTCGC
>JAGVON010000110.1 GCA_020052735.1 archaeon
AGCTGGCGCTTTCAAGGCTGGGGGTGGGGCCTTCTCAAGTGCTATTCGTGGGGGACAACCCGGGCAGGGACATGGCGGGCGCGAAGAGGATGGGGATGAGAACGTGCCTTGCGGCGTATGGTTTGACTGGGGAGAAGAGAAAGGCCAAGCCGGATTATGAGATAAAGAGGTTTGGGGAGATAGAAAAGGTAGTTGGGGATTAGCCAAACGCTACACTACGCTCTGAAACTCTTTGAACAACTCCTTACGCTAAAGAAGCCATAGAAACCCTAGTTAAAGAGCCGTTTTGTCCATTATCCATCCGACCAAACCGTACTTAAAAGATAGTTTTGCAATATCTTTATTGGATAATAATTTCATGTTTCCTTTTTCTTCTTCGGATAAGTTTAACAATTCTGAATCCGGACTCTGGACAACATAGTAAAATCTAGTATTTCCCTTTCCATCATCCATCCTTCTAAAACGCTCTTTATACTCCATAAATTGTTCTTTGTTAGAACGACCGCATTTAATCTGGGCGACATATCTTTCATTTGTTAGTGTAAACACCGCGATTATATCAAAATCTTTTTGAGTACCTCCAGCGGCACTTATCCGTGTCAATCCCGACCTAGCAAATACAAGGTCTATCAGCATCTCAAAATCTTTAGGATCTAGATGCGTTATCATTATCGCCGTGTTCTTTAGTATTTTTTCAAGACATTTTTTAGTTTCCTCGATTTCCTGACGTTCGATGTGATTTATTCTATCAACAATATAATTTCGCTCGTCTTTTCCGTAACTTACTATTGTCGCCCCAGGAGATGAAGCCGTCTTGGTAATCTTTCCGCTCAGTTTATCCCAATTTAATTCATTCCCGCAGATATCACTAGAAGACCAACTTCCGATTACATGTTTGAACTTAGTCCGGTTAGAATCAGGAAAAACAAGCTTTTCGGCAAAACACCACCATAACTTGTATTTCTCTAAAACGATCCATAATGTTTTATCATCAGCACCATAAAAGTGTTTTAGTTCGTTCACATATTTAGTCACTGTACGCTTGTTTATTTTTTGTGATCTGTAAATCTCAGCTACTTTGTCCCAATCGCCATTCTCACACAGAATATGATCAATGTCTTCGTGACCCAATTTAACGATATTTTTACTTATGCATTCTTCAAAATATTTCGCACCCTGACCCAGCTTTATGAAAAAAACATCACTTGGGTTAATACGTTTTTGTTCCATAGCAGTTTACCTCACAACAACGCCAACGTCCTCATCAGTTCTCAAGGCCGTTATTCAATATTAACCTTTCCCCGTGATTCTTCTCGCTAATTGATCCATTATTTTGATTCCGTTCACCGTTTCATCAGTTGTCTCCTTACTGTTCATCTTCAGGAGCTTCGCACGTGGGATACTGTATCGTATATTGATGCCCCCTTTTGATTTTCCTAGTGCTCCGGAGTCAATCTTTTCAAACTGCTTTCTTATATCTGCGATATCAATAACACCAGCATTAAGCATTTGAACGGATATCCGATTAAGTGGTTTCCACAAGTCATAACTTTTGTATTTTTCCTTCTTTTGCCCCTCTTCACGCTTGTATAGCGATACCGTTAGATCCGGATGTCTCTTGAAGAATTTTATCACATTTGTTTGACGGTTATTGATATCTTCGACAAATTTTCGCCCATCTTGTGGTAAGTGTGTTGGAGACGAAAGCATGATTGAAAGCTCTTCCAACTCAAGTTGCACACCTATGTTGAAGTGAGGTGTTTTTCTTAGTGGTATGGAAAACCAAATCTCCTTTGAATAAGATTTTAAGTTTCCAACCAAATACGGCTTAAGTCGTCTTGGCAAATGTCTATCATTTTCTACGGCCTTCATGAAATTTGTAAATTTCCTTCTCAAAGCATGCTTTTCTTCCTTTTCCTCTTTTTTCTCGCTTTTGAAATAATTCAGGTCCTCTTCGTTAAATCCATTGAACTTTGTCATACCTTCAACCTCCAGAAATTCGCTAAACTGATTCAGAAGAAATCTCTCAATTTCGCCATGAATCCCCCGACGCTCTTTTTTTAGAAAAACTGCTAAGTCATCCCATGTTTTATATACCCTCCTGGCGGTTTTTCCGAATATTTTTTCATGCCTTTTTAGTTGGTCTTTGTACAACAAACCACTTATTTTCACTTCCACGAGGACATTTTCATTCTCAGTAATTATCCAGCCATCAGGCAAACTTTTTCTATTTTTGTTCTTCTTTTTTTTCGGTTCGTATGTTTTTTGTGATAAAATGAAAAGTACTGGCTTCTTTTCTCGCTCGAAGTTTGCAGGTTTAGATTTCTGCATGTCAAAATAAATATCGCCTCGACTACTAACTCTCAAAAATTTTGATAAAAACGCTTTTCTAAACTCGCCGCAGTTTTTCAACACAATAAAAAGTGCCTTTGTAAAATTGTTCTCCAGTTGCGTATCACCCGATTGTTTTGGATCATGCTGACCACGATAGAACCAAAAAAGGTTTTCTCCTTTTTTTGTCATATCAACGCCAACCTTCCCGCGAGCGTTATCTCAAATTTCTCGTCCACGTACCCCATTTCGCGCAATTCCTTTAAATGCTGGTAGAGCATCCCGCGCGTCTTTCCCATCTTCTCGGCAATCTTCGCAATCGGGGCCCCGCTCCGGGAAGCAATCTTCTCAAGAAGCGCCCGCTTGCGCGCGGAAAGCCCGAAGGAGAGCTTGGGAAGCTCCATAAGGCTGTTATCCTCCAGGTTGTTGCAGACTATCTTCCACACCATCTCAGGGCGCGCATAACAGCCGTATAGGACGCCCTGCGCAAGGAGCTTCCACCCTCCGGAAACGTTCACGACCACGGGAACCTTCTCGTTTTCAAGCAAATCAACGGTTTTTGAGGCAATAAACATCAAATCCGAGCCCTTTACCTTAACCATCTCAACCTGGGCGACCTTTCCATATACCTCCTTGACCTTCTCAATGTCGGCTTTCACTTGGGAGTTCTTCAAGCTGTCTTCCGCGACAAGAAGCAGCATTTTGGAAGGGGAATAAGCGTGCGCAGCCGCAACCAGGGGCTCAAAGGAGTAAAAAGTGCAGATGAGTGCGGTTTTTTCCATGGGAATCCCTATCCAAGAAACAATAAAAGCATGACTGTGCAGCAAAAAGATGCACTCCGCCAAAAGGGAACACTTTCTCTCCTTGTTTTAGTCGTGGAGTCCACGGATTAACTTTAGTTGCATATGTTTTTAATATGTTTGTATATATTTTTTCTTAACAGTATAGAAAAGGGTGCATTGGATGGTTTCTGAAGGAGGGCTGGAACTGATTTTTTCCAGAGACGAAGAACGAGTTTATCTGGGCAGGAATCTGGAGGAGTTTATTAACGCCTTCTCATATCATGCGAGCAAATTCAATTCTGCAAAACTTCTTGCAAAAAAAGACGAAATTCTCGCTTGGCTGGATGGGAAATGTCCGAAAGAACTTATGGAGCAGGCAATTCCGTTCTATGGAAAAAGCCCGGAGTATTTCGTAATGGCGTTGCGTGTTTTGAAGGAACGGGACGAGAATAAGTACGACTTGGGCAGGTTTGCTGGATATGCAGGCGTGAAAAAATGGTTTTCAGAATGCTTGCTTCCAATATGCGGTGCCGAAAGTGAAATGAGGAAGAAATTCGGAATACGGCAGAAAAGCGGGCTTTTGCTTTATGGCCCGCCCGGATGCGGAAAAAGCTACCTTCCGCACTGCCTTGCCGGGGAACTGAAGTATTGTTTTGTGAATGTCCCACCTTTGTTAATAGAATATCCTCAGGAAGCAGATAGGATTCCATCCTATTTTGACGTAGCCAGAAAGCTAAAACATGCGATATTGCATTTTGATGATATTGATAAATTGTGCGAAAGCAGGGCTGAATTAAGGGCAAGTGCAACCAGGTTGTTGCTCTCTGAGATGGATGGGCACAAAATTGACGACGAATATCTGCTTGTCGGCTCCACCAACTACCCGGAGCGCATAGATCCTGCGTTTTTCAGGCCGGGGAGGTTTGACGAGGTGGTGTATATGCGGCTTCCAGACATTGAATCCAGAAAAGAGATTTTCAGGCATTGCCTCGCCAGTATTCCTACGGAATCCCTTGACTTTTCCGAGCTGGCGGAAAAAACCGAATTTTGCTCTTGTGCAGACATCACCCACTTCTGCATGCAAGCGGCATTGGATTGCTGCAGAAAAAGTATGAAAAATGGAAAAGAGATCGCGATTTCCCAAGAGACCTTGCTAGGGCGGGTGAGCAGGCAGAATCCTTCAGCGGCAAGCTGGTTTGAAGAAAAGGCAAAAGTTGATTTCGGGCATTTTTCCGAGGTTTTTTCAGAACTTGTGAAAGACATTGAGGCATACCGCGAGAAAAAGGGGTGCAGTTATGCGAGATGATGTTCAAAAGGTGAAAATATGAGCGAATACAAATACGAATGCAGCAGGTGTGGGATGGTCGTAAATGCGACTACTTCGTCTCCGGATAGGCAACTGGGCGGACGTTGCCCGCGTGATTCGAGTGGAAACCATAGCTGGCACAGAAGGTAACGATTTCTTTTATTTTTATTTTTTGAAATAGGATAATAAAGGTTGATGGAGTTTGAAGAATATGGTAAAATTAACATTCTATGGTGGCATCAATGAAATTGGAGGTAACAAAATCCTTGTAGAAACAAAGGAAGCCAGCATCTTTCTTGATTTCGGTCAGTCCTTCTGCCTCCTTGATGACTATTTTTGCGACTTCCTCATGCCCCGTGAAAGATTTGGGCTTAGGGACTACTTCGCCCTCGGCCTCATGCCAAAGCTGAAGGGGCTTTACAATGCACATTCCCTGAAAGGCACGGAGGTTGAATACACGGAGCCGGAGTATGATGCTGTTTTTATCAGCCATGCCCACCAGGACCACACCGCCCATTTGAGATACCTTGACCAGCGCATTCCCATTTACGTTGGGGAAACCGCAAAAACCATCCTTGACGCCACGCAGGAAACCACCAACTCGTTTTTCTTTTCCGAGACCGAATGGAGAAAAAAGAACCAAGAGAAGACGCTTATGCCCGCAAATGTGGTGAAGACGTTCCGCACAGGGCAGAAGGTGAAGATAGGTGATATTGCCGTGACGCCCATCCATGTGGACCATTCGGTGCCCGGCGCCTACGGCTTCATAGTGGAAACGAATGAGGGAACCATCGCTTATACCGGCGACCTGAGAAAGCACGGCAACAAGCCGGAGCTTACCCGCGACTTCCTTGAGGCCGCGAAAAAGAGCGAACCGGATATGCTTGTAATAGAAGGTACGCGCGTCAAAGTGGAAGAGACACGCAAAAACCATACCGAATCTTTTGTCCAGTCCGAAAGCACCAAAATCGCGAAGCAGACCGAGGGTCTAATCTTGGCTATGCGTTATCCTAAGGATTTGGATCGCTTCCGTACATTTTATAGAATTGCGAAGGAAACCGGCAGGAAACTTGTGATTAGCCCGAAAACGGCCCACCTGCTGCTCAGCTTGGAGAAGGACAGGGCGCTCGCCCTGCCGAACCCGCTGAAAGATGATTTAATTGAGGTGTATTCAAGGGAAAAGCTTACCTATGGGAAATGGGAAAGGGCGATAATGGACGCGCATAAATGCGTTGACTGCGAATGGATGGCAAAGAACCAGAAAAAGGCAATGTGGGAGCTGGACTTCTCCTTCATGAACGAACTTGTGGATGTGAAACCCGCACCGGGGGCGTGCATCCACTCCATGAGCGAGCCATTTGAAGAGGATCCGATGTCCCAGCTTCAGGATGAAGTGCTCAGGAACTGGCTGGACAGGTTTTCGCTCACTCACAACCAGCTGCACGCATCCGGCCACGCCTCAACGAATGAGATTTTTGAAATGGTTGATTTCATCTCCGCGAAGAGGGTGGTTCCGGTGCATACACAATATCCGGAGATGTTTGAGAAGAATTGCAAAGGAGTTACGCTGATGAAAAAAGGAGAGAAAGTAAAAATTGGTTGAACTCTCCTTTCTTTTTAACATATTTTACTTGCTCGCCCGTGATTCACATGGGCGGGACTAAAGACGGGGTGTTTTGCGAACCGTTCCGCTTTTACGTGGGACTATGCGTGGGACTACAAAAAGCGGTCGGGGGACAGGATACGGGTGAAGCACCTGGAGGTGGAGCCAACCCACGTGGAGCACTCAATACCCGGGGCGTACGGGTTCATGGTTAGGGGGGAGGGCGGCCCAATCGCCTATACGGGCGATTTCAGGATGCATGGCCCAAGGAAGGACATGAGCGGGGAGCTGATGGAAAAGGCGGCAAGGGAGCGGCCTGCGGCGCTCATATGCGAGGGCACGAGAATGAGTGCAAAACCGGAGGAAAACCACAATTACGAAAAGGAAGAGGAGGTGGGGGAGCGGGCGAGGGCGCTCACCGAGGGGGCGAAAGGGCTGGTGCTGGCCAGCTTCTCCATGTCAAACGTGGACAGGTTCATGTCCTTCTACAACGCGGCAAGGGAGGCGGGGAGGAAGATGGTCATCGGGACCGAGCTGGCGCACATCCTGCACACCATGAGGGAGAAGATACCGGTGATTCCGGACGTGGCGAGCGACCCGCACATAAGGGTGTATTACCGGCTCTCCAGGTCCTGCACGTTCTGCGAGAAGGATTACAAGCCGAGGGAGAACGTGTTCAGGGGGAACATGGTCACCTACAAGGACATAAGGAAGGGGCCGGGGGAATACCTGATGCACCTGGGGTTCTACAGGCTGATGGAGCTGGCCTACCTGAGGCCGGAGAAGGCCACCTTCATCTATTCCATGTCCGAGCATTTCTACGAGGGGGAGGACAACGAGGAGCAGAGGACGGTCTGGGAGAACTGGATGAGGCACTTCGGGATAGGGTTTGAGAAGGCGCACTGCTCCGGGCATGCGTCAATGAAGGATTTGAAGGAATTCATAAGGAAGGTGAAGCCGGATGTCCTCATTCCCGTGCATACTTTGGACGCGGAGGGGTTCAGGGACTTCCATTCTGATGTGAGGATGCCGGAGAAAGGGAAGGCGATGAAAATCTGATTAGTGGCATCATGCCTGCTCTTTGGGGATATGGATGCGCTGGGGCACAGGACGCTTTGACACGATGCCCGGCACCTATGATCGTCCCAAAACCTCCCAGCGCCCCCCCTTGTCCGGCCCCACGTGCCTTATTTTGCCGGCTTTCTTCAGCCTTGCAAGGTGGTATTTCACTCCATCTTCGGTAATTCCCACTATCCCGGCAATCTCTTTGCGTGAAACAAGAGGGTTGTTCCGAATAGCATCAAGGATTTTCTGGGTAGTTTTCTGGGTAGTTTTCTGGGTAGTTTCTATAGAAGGCTTGGGCCTGAAAAATACTACCCTGAAACCACTCTTCATCTTCCTGAATTCCACCTTCACCCCATTTTCCTTGCACTCATCATAAATCCTCTTTAAGCCAGAACCCCACCTCTCAATATCCTTGCTGCGGAAAAGCGTTTCTGCAATAAGGGGGTTGCGGGGAATGGAAGGCTCGTTCTTGAAGATGTAATCCTCAGGCTCAAGATTCTCCGGAAAAGCGCCCGGATTGTCTATCTCTATGCGGTCCTGGTATACCGCGATATAATTGCTCTGCGGGGAGCCATAATCCCTGTGGCATAGGGAATTCACCATCGCCTCGCGAAGGGCATCAACAGGTATCTCGGGTATCTCTTCGCGCTCAAGCTTTCCGAACTTAACCCGCCAGGCCATATTCTTTTTTACGTACTCCGCGGAATCCTTAAGCAGTCCAAAGAGGTTCTGCCCTTCAAACTGCTGTATATCTATAAAAGTGAGCTTCTCAACCCCTGCAAAGACCGCAGCCTGTACCTTAACCGGATTTTTGGAAGAAAAAAGGACCTGCGCGGCACGCAGCAATTTCCCATTCTTCATAAGCCCAAGCTTTCCAAGCGTGGCTTCCACCCCCTGAAAGCCGAAATCAATCCTCCCGGCCAAATTAGCCTTTTTTACGAACTCCCGGACAGCCGAAGCATCAATGTCCTTAATGCTGCAATCCGCCAATTGGTTATCCCACTGCACCCTATCCTTGTTCTTATGGAGGATAAGCCGCTCCAGCTCGGAGGCGCTCACCTGGCGGTCCTCATCGCCCACCCGCATATACGCCCTGCCAAATGCGAAATAAGGGCGGGCGTCCCCAGAAAAGGAAACATGGACGCAATCAGAACCCTCCATGTTCACCTTTTCTATTTCAGGGTATATTTTGGGTTCTATATTATCTGAAATGGACTGCGAAACATCGCGTAAAGTCTTCTCATTCACCAGTTGCCCAACGACCTCCCCATCATTCCTAATCCCAAAATAAAGCTCCCCCGCACCGTGCTTGTTCAAAATTGAAACTATGGATGTGACGGCCTCCTTAAGTTCCGATGTGGACCTCTTCAGCTCAAGAACCTCGCTTTCCCTAAACTTCATATTCGGGCCCCTTCAAATTTTTCCTCATCTTCTCCTCCGATTCATCGTTTAAAAAGGTTCTTGGGGTTCGCCGCCACCAATCTTTTTGGACTGGCATTACCGGCATCCAACCTCCAGAATTTTGTTATAAGCGGGGACAGGATGATGTAGCTGGTGTACCTGAGGCCGGAGAGGGCCACCTTCATCTATTCCATGTCCGAGCATTTCTACGAGGGGGAGGACAACAGGGAGCAGAGGGAGGTCTGGGAGAACTGGATGAGGCATTTCAAGATAGGGTTTGAGAAGGCGCACTGCTCCGGGCATGCATCAATGAAGGATTTGAAGGAATTCGTAAGGAAGGTGAAGCCGGATGTCCTCATTCCCGTGCATACTTTGGATGAAGAAGGGTTCAGGGACTTCCATTCTGATGTGAGGATGCCGGAGAAAGGGAAGGCGATGAAGATTTGATTGATTTAGGCTAACTTTTATTTTAAGAATTGTTAGCCTAATCAGGTAGTGAGAGAATTATCATTATACCGAATGCGAATTGAATTAGGCTAACTATTATGTATGCAATTGTTAGCCTAACTAAAAAAACCTACCTCTGCCTGCGGTGGCCCCTTTGCCATACCTTCTTCGGATGCTTCTGCGATTGCCTGCGGCCCCCGTGCCCTGCGTGCCCGGAGCCCCCAAATCCTGAACCCTCGCCATCAGAGCCCTGCCCGGAGCCGCCCGAGCTACCAGGGCCATGCCAGGAGCCCCCGTGCCCACTGGGACCGTGGCTGGTATGCCCCGAGCCCCCATGGCGGGAGCCGTAGCTCCTGTGCTCCTTGTTCTTCTGCTGGCCCCTCTGCTGCAGGGGGGGCGCATCATGCGATACAAAGGTAATCACTTTTCCTTCGGCGCCCATCCTGCCTGTGCGGCCGGCCCTGTGCATATGGGTTAACTTGTCCTCCGCCTCGTCGTAATTTATGATCAGTTCAACATCGTTTATGTGGAGGCCGCGGGCGGCAACGTTGGTCGCAACCAGGACCTTAATCTCGTCTGTCTTGAACCGGTCAATCATGCGTGTCCTTTTCGGCTGTTCCATATCCCCGTGGAGCATTCCCACGTGCGGAATGTTGGATTCCTCCAGCTTGCGCTTAAGGCGCATCACCCCTTTCCTTGTGCGCGCAAAAACCAATGTTTTAACGCCCGGGTGGAGCTGGATGGTTTCCAGCAATTTAGAAACTTTCTGCGCATGGGGGACTTCAATCTTTTCCTCTTTGATGGAGGAAACCGTCCTCATCTCCCCCACTTCAATCAATTCCGAATTTGGAATATATCTGGATGCGATCTGCTTTACCTCCGCATCAACGGTCGCGGAAAAAAGCAGAGTGAGCCGTTCCGGGGGCAAATTATCCAAAATGCCGAAGACCTCCTTCCTGAACCCTATGTCAAGCATGTGGTCCGCCTCGTCAAGGACGACGGCGTTGAATTTGGAGAGATAAACGGTGCCGCGGTTGCATAAATCCACCAATCTTCCGGGCGTGGCAACCAGAATGTCATAACTCTTCTGCAGGTCCCTTATCTGATAAACCAATTTCTGCCCGCCGAATGCGGCACGCACGTTCAAGGCATGGGGAAGCCCCAGCTTGCGCAATTCGTCGCACACCTGCAATGCGAGTTCGCGGGTGGGCACTAAGACAAGTGCCTTAGTGGTGGTTCCGGCTGCAATCCTTTCAATCAGTCCAATCCCGAAGGCAGCGGTCTTTCCGGTGCCGGTCTGGCTGCGCACTATCAGGTTCGTGCCGGCGATTATTTTTGGAATCGCCTTTGCCTGCACTTCCGTGGGCTCCTCATACCCCAGATTCCTTACGGATTCCAGGGTTTTCGCTGAAAGTTTCAAATCTTCAAATTTCATTTTCATCACTTTTTTGAGAAACTACTTATCTAAAACCGAGGCAATTCTTTAACCCATTGCTTGCGCGAAGGAGTTGAAAGCCGGTTGCATAAAGCAAGGGTTTTCTGTCTCTCTATAGTAAATTGTGTTTAAACCTGTTTAAAAGGGTATTGTTATGGAAAAGCGGATGGGGGCCAGGGATTATGCCGATGCGCCCTTCCCATGTTCAAGAGGATGGTAATACTCCGGGAATTCCTGTGGAAGGTCTGTGCGCACCATCTCCATGAAGCGCCCTATCTGCCCGGGGGTTTTCACTATTTCCGTATCCACGCAGATGCGGGGCCTCACATTAACCTTTCCGTTTGGCGCAACCCGCTCAAACTCAAACCTTGCTGCATTGGAGGGGAAACCGTTGAGCATAAGCAGCTCCCCAAGCCGGCGGGAAAGCATGCCGCAGTATTCATCCAGAAGTGCGTCCCGCTTTTTGGTCCCGGAAAGTGCAACCCAGAACGCCTGCCCGATAACCTCGGGGCCTGTTTCGGAAACGCCTGCCACGGTTATCTCGCGGGTGCGCACATTCCTCATTATGGTTTCCACTCCTTTGTGCGACAGGGTTGCAGGAATCTCAAACCGAATTTCCTTCCCGGTTTTGAGGTTCGTGCCTTTTCCGGAAAACATCAGTTGCCTCATATGGATGGACCACCCTTGCAATAGTATTCAAGTTCCTGGCCGTCTATCGTAACCCTGGTTATCCTTGCCTTTGGATACACCCCTACGGGGCCGAGCATGAACATCGCGCTGTCCGGCTGCGCATTGTCTTCCGTGTCCTTCAAATTAGCGGGGCGTATCTTCTGTACTTCGGGGCTCTCGCCCACGATATAAACGGAGCTGCCGTCTGCAAGCCCGCGCCTCAATATGCGTGCGGCCTCCTCGCGGGATACCTGGACAAGGATGTCCCTGCCGGGCAGGAGCTCCGCCACCCCTGTTTCGTCGGCCCACATCACCCTTACGGCGAATTCCGTGTGCTCTATGCTCAGGTTAGCGCGCTTGCCGGAATTTAGGATGAGCCCCTTCCGTGGGCATTTTTCTCCATGTGCGTCAAGGCCCTCGTAATCATAAACTTCCACGGAAAAAAGCACAATCCCGCTCTTCCGTGAGGGCCGGGGGCAGGAATAGATTGGTTCGGAATGAAGCTTATACGGTGGAAGGATGGGAAGGCCCCTCTTCCTTATTGCATCAGCTTCTAACGGAATCATTGAAACGAACCTGCATATGGGAGGTTCGTATTTATGCTGGGGATTTTTAGGGTCCACGAGCTTTGCCATGGTAATATTGTGTTAGAATGAGTTTATAAATGTTAGTAAAAGGGGCTACGTTCCATACATGCCGCGCAATTCCGCCTGCCCAAGAATGTGCCCCCGCATCGCGGCATCCAATTGCTCTTTAGTGGCACCGGCAGGAAGGTTGAGCGTTGCATTAAGGGCATAAACCCTGAAACGGTAATTGTGCGCAGGGCCCGGGGGCGGGCAGGGGCCTCCGTAGCCCATCCTTCCAAAGCTGTTCTTGCCGGAGGTTCCGGGCGAGGTGCCTTCAGGGATGGAAATGGTTCCCGGGGAAACTCCGGTTCCAGGGGAAATGTTAAAGGCGACCCAATGCACAAACTTATGGGAAGGCGAATCCGGATCGTCAAGCACAAGGGCGAAACTTTTCGTGCCGTTGGGCGCATCCCTTATCTCCAGAGGGGGGCTCACGCCCTCTCCTTCGCAGCCATATTTTAGCGGGATATTTCCTCCATTTGCAAACGCGGGGCTTTCCAGTTTCATATCAGTCATCTCCGGGAGGGATTCCTGCGGCCCGGTCTGCGCGCATCCTGCAACCAGGAAGAAAAGCAGCAGCACCCATTTCATCGGTTCAGCATTCACAGGAAAAATTTATATTGCACACTGCAAGGGATTGCCCGCAAGATGGGCGGCTCAATGCCTCTCCGCTGGGAGAATGCCGTGCCTTCTTGCGTATGACTGCACTCCAAGTATGGGCAGGGCCATGTCCCCGAACGCCATTTCCATCATCTCAAATCCCTTCTTCCAGTCCCCGTGCATCCTCTCCATCTCCCTAAGGATGAGCTTTATTTCGGATTTGCACGGCGCCTCCCTCGGGTAATAGCCGAGGTATTGTGCACACGCGGCCTTCAATGCAAGGTCCGTGGTTATGCCGAAAACGTTCCGCCTGTGCCTGCGGTCAAGGGCCTTGCCTAGGAGTTCGCCGAGCCTGCGCAGGCCAGCTCCGTCCTTTACAGGCAGCAGCGAATACTCGCTTGAGCCGAACTTCCCCCCTTCCATGAGCACTCCGTTTCTTGCCATGGGAAAACCGGTGTGTGGTAGAATATTTAAAACATGGCCAAACGCAGGAGGGGCGAATGCCTCCCGTGCAGGAATGGCTGCAAAAGGGCTTATAAATATTGCAGGAGTTGGGGAATGCATGAAAAAGATAATCGCGGAAAAGAAGCATCTTGCGCTTTTTATGCTGGCGGCGCTCGCCCTATTCCTGGGGTACGCCGCGATGCCGCTGCTCGGGGGGATATTCGGGGCCGCGGTGATGTATGTGATATTCAAGCCGACATACCTATGGCTGGAATCCAGGACCGGGAGGAAGGGGATTTCCGCCGCCATAGTGATGCTGCTCTCGCTCATACTCGTGCTCATACCCTTCGGCTACCTCGCGTTTGTGGCGCTGGACGAGGCGCTGAGCATAGCGATGCACATGGACGTGGTGACGTCGCAGGTTGAAACCGCCCTCACCGGGATGGGCGTGAGCGTGCCCGGGGTTGAGCAGTATGCCGCCGCGAACATCCAGGTGCTTGCGGGCACGGCGACCGCTTTCCTCATATCCACGGCAAACAGCACGGTGGAGATGGTGATAAACGTGGTGGTGCTGTACCTCATCTTTTTCTACGCCCTCACGGAGCGCGAAACCGTGAGGAAGGCGATAAAGTCCGCGATACCCTTCAGCGAGGCGAACGCGGACCGGCTCATCATAGGGTTCAACGACATAGTGAAAACTACCGTGGTGGGGAACGGAATAGTCGCGGTGGCTATGGGGGTGCTTTTCGCGCTGGGGCTGCAGGCGGTCGGCGCGTCCAACCTGTTTTTCTGGATAGTGATAGGGAGCATTACCGCGTTCCTGCCGATGCTGGGGGTGCAGTTCGTCTCAATACCCGCCGCGCTTTATTTCATTTTCACGGGCAACGTGAACGCGGGGATAGGGATATTCCTCTGGGGCTCTTTCCTCAGCTACATAGTGGACGGGCTGCTGAGGCAGGCGGTGCAGAAGAAGCTCGGCAACCTCCACCCGTTCTACTCATTGATGGGGCTGCTCATCGGAATAGCTTACTTCGGCATAATGGGCATCATAATAGGGCCGCTCATACTCGCCCTGTTCGTATTGATAGTGAGGATGTTCAGGGAGGAGTACCTGCAAGAGTGGTAAGGCTAAGGTGAAAGAAAAATAAAAAGAGGGGGAGCTTTCTCCCCGTCATTCCTTTGCCGCGGAATAGAACATGAGCGAGGTCAGCCCCCCGAACACCATGTCTATGCCGAAAAGCAGCCCTATGACCCATGCCGCGTCCGAAGGCCACGCCCCTATTATGAGCACGCCCAGCAGCACGGATATTATGCCGTTGAAGAGCACCCAGCCCCATTCATCCACGCCCTTCATCGTGAAGGAGAAAATTATCTTCAGGAGCCCGGTCGCGGCCAGGAACAGCCCGAGCAGCAGCGTAAGGGTTATCACGCCCTGTATCGGGAACATCAGCAATGTGAGGCCCACAACCAGGGAGAATATGCCCATCATCAGCAGCAGGAAGAAGCCGCCCCATCCCCTTACCCTGAAGGAGAGTACGACCTCCGTGATGCCTGCAATCAGCAGCAAAAGCCCGAACAGCAACTCTACCGTGAAGGTGCCGGCGACGGGGAAGATGATTATCGTGAATCCGAACAGAATCATCAATACCCCCATCGCGAGGAACCATCCTGCGTTTTCCTTTAGTTCATTTTTAGCGGCCATTTAAGGCTCACCTCGTGGTGCAGAAACAGGAGAAAATACTTAAACGTTCCTGCCGGGGGCTGGGGAAAGGTAAAAAATAATGAAAATAAGGGAAAACTACTCCGGTGCGGATGTGCCGGTGGCGCACTTCCAGTCCACGCTCGCGGTCTGGGAGTTCACGTTTACCATGCAGTATGGCGTGCAGTCCTCCGCAGGCAGCGTGGGGTTTATGCCGAACTGCCAGGTGCCGGTGTTGGTGTCGCAGATGTATGCGGCCGCGTTTATCGTGCCCAGGCTCCTGCAGACGATGCTGTCCCTGGTCGCGATGTTGAACGCGCGGGACTTGCTCAGGCTCTTGCCAGTGAGCGCGGAGAAGCAGGCGTCCCCGCCCGCATTCACCGCAGGATAGACGTAGCCCTCCATGTTCAGCCCGGTGCAGCGGTAATTCACTTCCGCCATGCCGGAGTTCACATTAACCACGCAGGCGGGCGAGCAGCCCTCCCTCGGGATGGTCGTCTCAAGCCCTATCCACCAAGTGCCCGTGTTCTCGTTGCACGTGGCGTCCGCCCTGTTGAGCGTCCCTTCAACCAGGCATGCGCTCGCCTCGGCGGCCGCGTATGCCTCGCCCAGGGTCATGCTGTTGCCGTATCCGGCGGAGCACGACTGGCTTTCGTCCGGGGTTACGAGCCCGGTGCACATCCAGTTGATTTCCGCGGTGCGGGTGCCTTCGCTGACCACGCACGCGGGGGTGCATCCCTGGCGCTCTATGTCCGTCTCAAACCACCATGTTTTTGAGTTGTCGTTGTACGTCGGGGCGGCAGTTGTGAGCGCACCCTCGTCCATGCACGGGCTGGCCACCGCGATTGCGCGGGCCTGCGCCTCGGTCAATGCGGGGCACGGGGTTTCCCACGGCCTCACGCACTGCTGCTTGGACTCGCACCAGGAATATCCGGCAGAGGGTATGCATCCGTGCGCATCCCTGTCGCTTCCCGGGGGCTGCTCCGGCTCAGTTGTGGGAGCCGCGGGCGGCTGTTCCTGCTGTGCGCAGCCTGCAAGGAGCAGGAGCGCGGCCAATCCGAACGCGAATAGGATCTGTTTCATATTACCACATGTGGATAAGAAAGATGAAATATAAAAAAGGAGAGGGTGCGCTCATTCCTTCCTCTGGGCCGGCTGCCTCGGCCTCTCGGGTGGTTTCGCCGCCCGCTTTTCAGGCATCCCGCTTTCCGCTCCCGGTGCGGGCTTCCCGGCAAGTGGCCTTTTCTCCTCCTCAGGTTCCTTTCCGCCCACCCGCCTCTCAACCTCGCGCTGGATGTGCTCCTCCCTCTGCTTGCGGGACTCGGCGTCCCTTTCCATCGTGTGCTTGCCGTAGAAATAGCCGCTGAGGAACATCAGCACGCAAATCGCGAGCAGCGTTATCGGCAGCCCGAGGTAGAGCATCGGAAGGATGCTCGTGGCTACCTGGTCCCTTATCTCGTTGAAGCCCTGCGGGACGGACAGGCCGCAGCTGTTCAGGCTGTCCACGCTGTTCGCGGAAAAGAAGGTAATCAGCAGGTTGCCTATGTAGCCGAGGTAATTGAGCGTGTAATATAGCCCGGCCACCAGCACGGCCACTCCCAAGAGCCCCAAAGCGATTGCAATGATTTTGTTTTTCATGCGGACACCCTGCTGGATAAAGGGAATGCAAGATTAAAAAACAAATAGGGTGGGGCAAAAACGGCGAACGTCCGAATTGCCCCTCCTGCGCGCTGTGCTCAGAGCCCGGCGTCGCCCCTGAGCTTCTCCGCCATGTTGGTCTTCTCCCAGGTGAATTCCGGCTCCGTGCGGCCGAAGTGCCCGTAGCACGCCGCCTTCCTGTATATGGGGCGGAGCAGGTCCAGGTTCGCAATCATGTCCGCGGGCTTGAAGGAGAAATTGTCCACTATGATTTTCTCTATTTTCTCCACCGGGATTTTCGCCGTGCCCCTCGTGTCCACGAACACGGAGAGGGGCTTTGCAACCCCTATCACGTATGAGATTTGCACCTCGCAGATGTCCGCGAGCCCCGCGGCTACAACGTTCTTGGCCACCCAGCGTGCGGTGTAGGCGCCGGAGCGGTCAACTTTGGACGGGTCCTTCCCGGAGAAGCATCCTCCTCCATGGTGGCCCCTTCCGCCGTATGTGTCCACTATGATTTTGCGGCCGGTCACCCCGGTGTCCGCGGTGGGGCCCCCAAGCACGAATTTGCCCGTTCCGTTCACGTGCACTATCGTGTTCGCGTCAAAGTAGTCCCCGCACACGGGCTTCACCACGTGCTCAATCACGTCCTTCCTTATCTTCTCAAGGGTGACGTTCTCGTCGTGCTGGGTTGCGATTACAATCGTATGGGCGCGGGAGGGCTTGTGGTCCTTATACTCTATTGTTACCTGGGTTTTTCCGTCCGGGCGGAGATAAGGGATGGTGCCGTCCTTGCGCACCTCCGCGAGCCTGCGGGCCAATTTATGGGAAAGCATTATGGGCAAAGGCATGAGCTCGGGGGTTTCCCTGTTCGCATACCCGAACATTATGCCCTGGTCGCCTGCGCCCTGCTCGTGCTCCGAAGATGAGTTCACCCCCTGGGCGATGTCCGGGGACTGCGCGGTGATGGATGCGAGGACGCCGCACGTGCGGTAGTCAAAAAGGTATTCGGGTTTTGTGTATCCGATGTCCTTTATCGTTTCCCGGACGACCTTCTGGAATTCCACATATCCTGATGTGGTGATTTCGCCCATGACGATTGCAAGCCCTGCGGTCGTGGCGGTCTCCACCGCGACGCGGGACCTCTTGTCCTGCTTCAGCAGCTCGTCCAGGATTGAGTCCGAAATCTGGTCGCACATCTTGTCCGGATGGCCTTCCGTAACGGATTCCGAGGTGAACAAATAGTCCTTGCTTGACATACAAACCACTCGGGGAAAGGAACGGTTCCGGGGTATATATATGTTGCTGAAAAGAATATTCCTATAAGAATAAAAGGCAAATATAAAATGAATTACTTGCGGGCGGTCACTTTGATGATGTGCCAGCCGAACTGCGTCCTGACGGGCTTGGAAAGCTCCCCGTCCTTCAGCGAGAAGGCGGCGTCCTCAAACTCCTTGACCATCTGCCCCTTGCCGAAGAAGCCCAGGTCCCCGCCGTTCTTTCCGCTGGGGCAGGAGGAATACCTCCTCGCCATCTCGGAGAAGTCCTTTCCCTTCCTTATCTCCTCAAGGATGCGGCTTGCCTCGCGGTCGCTGGAGACCAGGATGTGGCTCGCGCGGACCATCATTCCGAAGAACCTTCCTCTTCCTCCGCGAACTTCTTTATTGCCTCAAAGTTCTCAACGATAAGGCGCGCCTTGCCCTTCCCGAAACTGAACGGGTACTTGTCCTCATCCGTCCTTTTGAGGATAATCAGCCGGTTCCCCTTGTATTCTCCATATTCTACGATAGAC
>JAGVON010000076.1 GCA_020052735.1 archaeon
GGGTCCCCGATTAGCAGTATGTGGACGTCGTCCCTCAGGGGCGCATCCCCCTTCATCATCTTGTTCTTGGTGCCGCCGAAAAGCTGGAGCGCAAGCGCCTGTTTCACTTCGTTGTAACCGTAAATTGCGGGGGCGACCGAGGCGATAACCTTCCTTTCAAGGGAAGGGTCGCGCGACAGTTCTATTATTTTTTTTTCTTCTTCCCTGCTTATCTCTATCTCTTCAAAGTCCCTCTTGAGGCTGCGCGCATGGATGGCTTCCACGCACCGCCCGTATACAAATTCCCTCTTTTGTTTTACGTTCGTGGGGATTTTCAGCCTTAGAATTCCGCATACCTCTATGTTTTCCCCGGGCGTTATCTTGTTGACCAGGTCGTCCTCCAGCCAGATCTCCATCTTTGCGGCGAGCGAGCCGCCGCTTACCTTTTCCAGCAAATCCTGGACCTCCGCCTTCTGGAGGTCGGTGAATGTGCCTTCTTCCTCTACCGGGACCAATGCCAGCTTCTTGCATGCGTCGCACTTCTTGGGCTCGTGGAAATTCCTTCCCACCAAAACCTTGTATTCGGTGTCGCATGCCTGGCACTTGTATTTCGCCATTTTCACCTTGTGCATGACGTCCGTGCGCTTGGTTACGACGCCCCTGAACGTGACGAGCTCGTTGAGGCTCTTGGAGCCGATGTGCTCAATCATTGCGGTATCCGCGGAAGGGCCGTTGAAAAAGCGCACGTGCGGCGAGAAAATGCCCGTGCCGGAAGGGAGGGTCTTGTTCTGGTTTTTTATCGCCTGCTCCGCCGCCTCCACGACCAGTTCGGGGGACTCTATGAGCGCGTCGCTGAGTGCGGGGTCAAACTTTTCCAGCTCGCCGTAATCCACCTCTATGCTCCTTATCCTGGGGTATGCGAGAAGGACGTCGTTTATCTTTTCCTTATGGATGGTGGTGAAGAACTCCTCGAAGGAGGAGATGAGAGATGATAAGTCCTGGTTTTTGTCCGCCATCCGCCCACCAGAATGTGCGGTCTTGATTTGGTTGGGAGGGTTATAAAAAGTATGGGTGGTTTGTTTCCGGTAATCGTTCGTGTAAGTGCATGGAAGATAAGTATTAAATTCTGTTGTCCGCAGGTATTTACTTCTCCCAGCATTACACTCAATGATGGGGGAGGGGTCGTGAGCTAACCTGGCATGCTGCCAGCTTCGGGAGCTGGTTGTCTGGGTTCAAATCCCGGCGACCCCAATAGAATTTCATATTCTCCCCATCGCCCGTTACTTCCCGAAAAACAGCGCCTTCACGAAGTCCTTAACTTCCTCATACATCTCCTTCCCGTTGGGGCTGGGGAGCATGGAGTCTATCTTCCCCATATCTGTATCTGCATAATGGTGGGTGGTCGCAATTATGCGCGGGTCCACCCTGTTCCTGTTCGCAAGCCGCACCAGCCACATGTAGAATTTCTTACTGTCGTATTCCATGCCTATGCAGGCCCAAGCGTCGTAGAGGTCCTTCGCGGCACCCCTGCGCGTGAATGCGAGCATCTTCTCCGCGAAAAGGACCTCAAAGGGATAGACGCGGAAGCCCGCGTCTGCAAGGGGATAACCGAGAATCTCAAACATTGATTTCGCTTTTTTATATTCCGCTTTTGCGGGGGTGTAGGAACGGGCCAGGTCTATCTGCACCCCATCCGCAGAGAAGCGGTAGAAAATATCGGAGCGGGTGAGCTCCCTGTAATGCTTGCTGAGCAGGGCGTGGATGGAATCCGTGTTCCTAGCCTCCAGGTCTATATCGTAGGAAAGCCGCTGCTTGTCCCCGAAATAGAACAGGTTGAGGGCGGTGCCTCCGAAAAGGACCGCCTTCGCCCCTAGAAGGCCGTCCAACTCCCTCAGCGTGGCGAGCACTCCGTAGCCCTTGTCCAGCTTTTCATGGGAGATGCCCGTCCTTGCGGCCATGTCGCGAAGCACGTTCTCCAGTTCCGGGGGTTTTGCCATGTATCCGTTGTGTATGGGAACATATTTAAATTTAAGTATCCAAAATGACTAATATGTCACTTTCAACTAAATATTTAAAACAAAGGCTCTTCAGGGAGCTGCCGGACGTCTTCAGCCACAGGAACGTCGCCGCGTGGATGCAGGACAGGGCCGCGTTCCGCCTCATTGCGGAGTGGGGGAAGGCAGGCGCCATAAGGAAGGCGGGCAGGGGCATTTATGCGAAGGTGGGGGGCGACGCCTATCTCATCGCCTCGCAGGTTTTCGGCGGGTACATCTCATTTTCTTCTGCGCTTTACCTGCGGGGCCTCAAGACGGAGACGGAAAAACGGATTTTTGTTGCCGTGTCATCGGCAAAAAAGCCGCTTGTGCTTTCTTCGGTCACCATAATCCCGGTTCGGATGAAGGGGTTCGTAACTGGATACGGAATGGTAAAAAGGGAAAAACATGACCTGCCTGTCGCAACAATGCCAAAAACCCTCTTTGACATGTGCCACAGGCCCGGGCATGCGGACTTCTACTGCATGTACCGGGCGATGAACTGGAATCCTTTCGCAAAAGAGGATTGGGAAGAGCTGCTCGGGTATGCAAGGATGGCGCCCCTCAGCACGGTGAGGAGGATCGGGTACATCACGGAGGGGAAGGCGCCCGCGTGGTTCATCAAAAAGCTGGAGAAGCTGAACAAGCCCATGGGGGTTTCTTTTCTTTACGGGAAGGGAGGGCATTACGACAGGAAGTGGCGCATATATGATGAGCAGAGGGTAAGAAGGTGGGTTGGGGAGGAATAGGCTTCAGGCGGGCTTTATCTCCACCTTCATCATTTCCGAGACGATCCTCGCGAGGAATTGCTTCCCTTTTTCGGTAAGCGCACCGCGGCACTCATCCTCTTCCTTCAACAGACCATTCTGCTTTAGGAATTCCACCGATGGCTCCCACCAGTCGGTATCGACCATATTTCCGAAGACGAGCGGCATGAGGGAGACGCGTATGTCAAGCCCGGCTTTCGCAAGGCTTGCGAACTGTTCGTCTTCCATCAGGCTGTCCACCACGTTTGCGAATGGGGGGCTGAAGTGCCTGAAAGCAGGCATTTTGGAAAGCACTCTTTCCGAAGCGACATTGGTCACGTGGAGAAGGAATGCAACCTTGTGCACCAACTGTTCCATGGAAACGCCGGATATGCCAAACTCCCGGGCTATTTCGTCCAGCGGGATGGCTGTAAGGAGCGCTCTCACCTTGATTTGGGTGGACGCATCGTGGCAATAGCTTTCCATGCACGCCTCACCGCACTCGGCTCCTATGATCTGTAACGGAGCAAGATCCTGGAGCCGCCCGGATTTTGCCAGGTTCTGTATCGTGGCTGCCGACCATATGTGGCCAAGCACGCTGCTGGGCTGGAACGCTTCAAAATCGCCTGCATATTTGTCCGTGAAATAGGAAAGCGCATGCGCAAGAACCCAGGCGCGGGAAATGGTTATGAGGTGCCCTGTTGCCGCAGCGCCCACCTCATGCGGCACGGCATTCTTATCCCCGGGATTGGAGTTGAGATATAAGTTCGCGAGGAATTCGAAAATCTCATGCGCGAAGAACACCTTCCCGGCCTCCAGCGCCATGTGCCCCACGCTGAGCATCTCGGCGGGGGTTATGGCCCCTTCAGCAATGTCGCTCCGCACTATGGAGTCCAGGTAGAAAAAGCGGTCGCCTAGCCTGTTCGCGAGTTTCTCCGCTTTCCTGCCCAGGCTGGCTTCCGGGGCCTTCTGCCCGCAAATTTTCTTGAACTCATCCCGCGCCGGGGGGGCCATTTTCATTACTATTTGCTTTGGGTCGCGCCCGCCTAACCTTGCATTCGGGTCGGGCAAGCCCAGTACTGCGCTCACCAAGGTCGCAAAACCGCCGCTTCTGTCCATTGGGGCGGGGCGGGGAAACGCGAGGGCGCGCATTTCATCACGTTCCTCCGGTTCCGCCGGAATGTTCCTGCCGTGCCTGAACCTCCCCAGGCCCGTTTTTGCATCAGGGCCTGAACCACGCGCTTCCGCCCTTTCTCTGCATTCATCAGCATGTAATCTGCGCATAGAAACCGGAATTATTGTGTCCGGAACTGTTTAAATATATAAGAGATAATCAGGCGAGCGTTATCTCTATTCTCTCTTTCCCTTTTCCGAGGTTCTTTCTTTTGAGCTTTAGGGCGCCGATTTCCCTCAAATTCTTCAGATGCGTACCTCCGCAGGGGCACTTCCATTCGCCCATTTCCCACCAGCGGCGTTCGGAGTTTCCAGTTTCCACATCGCTGCTGCGATGACCGGCAGAATTCTGCGGAATTCCGCCATCCAGTTGCCCGTTTCCAGTCTCGTAATAGGTTTTGATTTCCATTCCTTTGGAGATTAGTTCATTCACTTCCTTTTCCAGTTCCAGAAGGATGGATGAAACGGATTCCGGGAATTCGTAATCTATTCTTGATTTTTCATTTGTAACGTTGGAGCCAATCAACTTTTTTACGCCGGTTTTCCTTTCAAAAAGGAACCATACAATATGAGCGGCGGTGTGCAATTTCATTATTCTGTAGCGCTTATCCCAGTCAATAGCCACGCGGACTTCTTGTCCAGGTGCAAAAGTTGGCGGCGACTCTAATATGTAAGTTATGCTCCCGTCCGCCTCCTTCCTTGCCTCCTTTACAGGGATTCCGCCAACCGTCCCGGAATCGGATTCCTGCCCACCGGAAAAGGCGAAGAAAATGGATTGGGAGAGCTTTACTTCGTTGCCGTTGATTGATTCCACTATTGCGGTGCATTCCTTGAGGTAAGGGTCTTCCCAGAATAATTTCCTCATAAGCGGATTAGTAATGGCAATTATTTTAAACCTGATAAGAGCAGGCAGAAGAGGTGTAACCATGGCATACGGAGGATATACTTATTTTGATGCGAAATATGAGCCTGCGAAGGATGATTTTATCGTCCTCATATGGGCAAAGGGAACTGCGCCAATAGAGAAGATAGCGGAAGGGATCGCCTCGGAAAGCAGCGTGGGCACCTGGACCAAATTGAAAACGATGAACCAGTTCGTTTGGGAGCACCTGCGTGCGAGGGTTTTCAAGATACATAACGTGGGCAAGAACGCTGGCTTCATCTGGATCGCTTATCCGTATGAGCACTTTGACTCCAAAAACATAATGCAGTTCTGCGCCTCCGTGATGGGCAACATCTTCGGGCTGAAGGAACTGGAAGAATTGTATGTGTGCGACATAAAATTCCCCCTGAAATACCAAAAACAATTCCCGGGGCCGAAAGCCGGGATGGAGGGGGTAAGGAGGTATGTGGGCACGGAAAAGAGCAGGAGGCCCCATACCGGAACTATTCCTAAACCAAAAGTTGGGCTGAACCCGAAGGAATTCGCGCATGTTGCGTATGAGAGCTGGATTGGCGGCCTGGATTTCGTAAAAGATGATGAGAACCTAGTGGACCAGAAGTTCTGCCCGTTCAAGGAAAGATTCCATGAGGTTGTGAATGCCGCTGAACGGGTGGAGAAGGAGACGGGGCGGAAGGTGCTCTATTCTCCAAATATTTCGGACAGGTACGACCGGATGATGGACAGGATGGATTACGTGAAGGCGCACGGATGGCCGATGGTGATGATGGATGTTTATCTAATGGGCTTTTCCGTGCTTCCGATGGCGCTGGAGCAGGCGCACAGATACAATCTCTTTACGCATGCCCACCGCGCGGGGTATGCAGCGGCGCACAGGGGGAATTACGGGGCCAACTTTGTGATTTATGAGAAGTATTACAGGATGCTGGGGGTGGACCAGCTGCACATAGGGACCGGAGTTGGGAAGATGGAGGGCGGCCCCCTCTTGATTAAGAGATTGCACCAGGTTGCGGATGAGAAAAAGGGGCCGGCGAAAATGTATCTGGGAATGCTGGACTTTGAATGGGCTCCACATATCAAACCGATATTCTCCGTATCTTCCGGAGGGATGGATGCGGGGAAAGTGGAGGCCTCGGTCGCCCTGCACGGAAGGGACGTGGTGGTGCAGGCAGGAGGCGGGATACATGGGCATCCCCTGGGAACCCGCGGAGGGGCTGCTTCCATGCGGCAGGCCGTGGATGCGGTTGCGAAGGGCATTTCCCTTCCAGCTTATGCGAAAACACATAAGGAACTGAAAATGGCGCTGGACAAATTCGGGTATGTAAGCCCGAAAGCCGTGTTGAAGGAACTGGCGGATGAAAAGAAGAATTGCAAAAAGATGGATGCGGAAGTCCTGAGGCAAGGGAGAGGGGGGATGGAAAAGTATTCGTGAATTGTTTCAAAAGAAGAACGTATCAAGGATGTGCGCCGCAACGGCTCCCAGCAGCACCGCGAATACCATCTCAAAAACCGAGATCGCGAGCGCCTTCTTCCAGCCGAATTCCCTCCTTAGCGTCTCTATCGTTGCGAGGCAGGGGATGTAGAATATCGTGACAATCGTCAGGACGACCATCTGCACGGGCGTGAAGAGTGCGCCGAGGTCCGCAGTCCCGTAGAGGATTGCGGGGACGATTATCACCATCTCCTTGCGCACAATCCCGAAGAGGAGGAGCGTGCCGGCGAACGCGGGGAGCCCGAGCCAGCCCACCGTCACCGGGGAAAGGATGGAATCCAGGGCGCCGAGGGCGCCGGCAAGCTGGAGAAGGGCGAGCAGGAGCCCTCCCGCCATATAGTATGGGAATACGATGGTGAGCAGGGATTTCGTGCGGAAGATTGTCTGCTTCACGACCACGGAAAGGGAAGGCATCCTGTAGCGCGGCATCTCCATTATGAGGCCCACGGGCTCCCCGGGAAGGATTTTGAACGCCAGTTTTGCGAGGATTGCGACCACCACGAGGTTCAGCGCATAAATTGCGAGGGCCCACTGGATTCCGAGGAAGGCGCCCACGAGCGCGAGGATTACAACGGTGCGGGCGGTGCAGGGGATCAGCGTGACCGCAAAGGCGGTGATGAGGCGGTCGCGCTCGTATTCCATCATCCTGCAGCCGATGCATGCGGGAACATTGCATCCGTATCCGAGGAGGAGGGGGATTATCGCCTTCCCGTGGAAGCCGATGCGGTGGGCAAGCCCGTCCAGCAGGTAGGCGACGCGGGTAATGTAGCCGGTGTCCTCAAGGATGGAGAGCAGGAAGTAAAAGGGGAGCACGAATGGGAGCACGAGCGTGAGCCCGGCCACGAAGCCGCCCACCAGCCCTTCCCAGATGAGGTTCTCGGCAAGCGCGGAAGGCGGAGGGCGGAATGCGTTGAAGAAATTCCCGATTTCGGAGGAAAGGAAGCCGCCAACGGTGAAGATGGAATAGAAGACGCCCCCGAGCACAAGGAACATTATGGCATAGCCGAAGAGCCCGTGCGTTGTAATGTCATCAAGCCTTTCCGCCAGGCCGTCAGCTGGGGGTGCGGATTCCTGCACCTTTGATGCGATTTTTGCCGCCTTGGCGTATATGCACTTGCTCAGTGCAATGGATGGGGATTTGGGGCAGGGCTTGCATACGCCACGCTTTGCTTTTTTGCCCGTGGAATCCATGCAGCGCAGGATGAGCTCCTGCACGCCCACGCCCTTTGTGGCCACCGTGGGCACGACCGGGACGCCCAGGAGGCGGGAAAGTTTTTTCGCGTCTATCCTGATGCCCCTCCTGCGGGCGACGTCCGCCTGGTTCAGTGCGATTACGACCGGGACGCCCAGCCCAAGGAGCTGCAGCGTGAAGAAGAGGTTGCGCTCAAGCGCGGCGCTGTCTATCACGTTGATCACCGCGTCCGGCTTTTCCTTCAGGATGTATTCCTCGCTGACGCGCTCCTCAAGCGAGAAGGTGGAGAAGGAGTAGATGCCGGGCAGGTCTATCACCCCAATCTCACAATCATGGAAAAGGAGCTTCCCCTCCGCCATCTCCACGGTCTTCCCCGGCCAGTTCGCGACGTGCTGGGACATCCCCGTGAGGTGGTTGAAGAGGGCGCTCTTGCCCACGTTCGCGTTCCCTGCGAGGGCAAACTTCAGTTTTTTTGCGCCGGGGGCGGCAGCGCCGCTGCGGCGCGGCGTGCAGCAGGGAACGGACGTCACTTCGCTACCTCCACGAAAACCTTTCCAGCGACCGTCCTGCCCAGGGCGAGGGTTGTGCCCCTGACGGATATTTTAACCGGGCCGCGGAATGGGGCGGCCTTTATCAGCGTTACGGCGGTCCCCTCGGTCAGGCCCATGTCCGCGAGCCTCTGGGATGCCTTTGCGCCTGCCTCTATCCTTCTGACACTCCCTTTCCCGCCGGTGCGGAGGGACGTGAGAGGCACGAAGCCCGCGTCCAGCACGGCCTTCCGCAGGCGCCTCTCCACCTCGTCGGAAACCGCGTGCTCAAGGACGCATGCCTCGTCGTGCAGCTTGTCCTTCCTTATGCCTATGGTTTCAAGGAAGCGCTCTATGACGCGGTGCCTGCGGAGGACGCGGCCGCCCTCCTTCCTCCCTTTTTCCGTAAGCTCTATCTTTCCGTACCGCTCGTATCCAAGGAAGCCGGAGGAGGCGAGCTTGCGCAGCATCTCGCTCACGCTCGCGGGGGAGATTTTGAGCATGGATGAGAGCTCTTTTACGGTTGGTTCCCTCTTTGCCTCGGTTATCCTCGCGAGCGCCTCAAGGTATTCCTCAACGCTTGCCCTGCCTTCGTGCATGTTAAGTTAGGTAATCCTAACATTTTATAAATGGGTTCCAGTCCCTCTAGGGTTTGGGCTGGAGGCGGGCGGAAACCGTTGCTGAAAACCGGATTTCTATTTCCTTAATTTCCTGCCCTGTTTTATGATTTCTTCGGCCAGAAACAGGGTGAATGGCTTTAGGTCCCCCTTGTTGCCAGCCGCCTGCGTGCGCATGTATGCACTCCTCCTGGCGAAGGGGATGTTCGTGAAGGGGAATCCATCCGACTGTAGGATGTAGTTCATAAGAAGGCGGGCCATCCTGCCGTTCCCGTCCGCGAAAGGGTGTATCGTTGTAAATTTGGTGTGGAATTTTGCTGCCAGTTCTACGGGATGAATCAGTCCTCTATTTTTGCCATGCCATCCAAGCAGTCCTTCCATCAGGGCCGGCACTTCAGAATGGTGGGGGAACCTGTGGTCCGAACCGCGAATCATCACATTTACGGGCCTCCAGATTCCACGGTATTTCTCATAACCATTTATACTGGAAAGAAGGGCGAAATGAAGCTGAAGGATCATCCTGATGGAAAGAGCCCTTTCGCACTTCAAATAACCTTCATATGTGTCAAGGCATTTGTTTAGGTTGAGCGCTTCCTGTTCCTCCCTTCCGGAACCCGTTATGGCAAAACCCCTCCCAGCAAAATGCCCAGTCCGTTTCTGGCCGGATATCGCCTTCTCGGTCAGGTCATAGTCCAGCGGCGAGCCTTCTATGGCGTTTGAATCGGTGATGAACGTAATCCTCTCTCTCCTGATGAATTCAGCCCTCTTTCCAGGCGGAAGCAAACCAAGAAAACCCGCCTTTTTTCTGGCGGCCTGTTCCAGTTTTATGGCCTTGTTTCTTGTTATGAATTCGGTCAGGGGAGGCGTAAGCCCCTGGATGCCCTTCTTTTTCAGGTTGGCAGAAAATTCAGAATAGATATCCGCCAGCCTGGCCAGCTCAGGCATCTGATGGCCGAGGTAAAGGCTTTCCTTGACCCATTTGCCCCCCCGTTTCACGGATTCTTCCAAATAGAAGTATGTTCTCCCTTTCACTTTGCGCCTTGCTATTACGGACATGGTGGTTATCACTGAAATAAGGCATATATACCTTTCGGTGATAAGCCGGTTATCACGGATTTATTGTGGCCATATAAACCAATGATAACTTCAATTCATGATTTGTTCTGGAGATGGGCGGAAACTATCTTGGCCACACCCCTAACCCCGTCCCATTCCTTTTCCCATTTATCTATCATTATTTTCTTTTTGAAGAAGGGGGCGTCCGTGACAAAGGTCTCTCCTTCCCCGCCCTCAAAGAAGGGATGGATGCGGGGCTTCTTCTGTATCTGGAACTTTGTTCCGAGCAGTTCGGGGCCCAGGCCTTCCGCGGATACGGCTATTATGTATGTTTCAAAATACTGCAAAACCTCGGAATACATCGGCTCATTCTTCCTCCAGAGCGGGGAATAGGTTGGGATTCCAAGGGATTCGCCGATTGCATCTATCCTCTGTTTTTGGTAATCGCTGTCTATCGCCCCGGCAAATATGCCATCTATGTGCAGCTCGGAAAGAGCATTCTCCAATGCATCAAGTTCTTCCAAACCAAAAGCCCGCTCATCCTGCCCACTTTTGCTCTGGGCATTTGGTTTGTCCTGCCCCTCGTTCGGCTTAACGAAAATCTGGGGCAAATCCATCGCCTCCGCTTGTAGCTTCGTCCATTCCACGTTCGGATGGTGGAACATGAGGGAATAGGGCGCAGGCTTCATGGTTACAAGGATTGGGCTCCACGCCCGCTCCAACGCACTAAATACGGAAAAGCAGGAATCCTTTCCCCCGGAGAAAAGGCACGCCACCTGCACCTTATCCACCGAAAGTGAGCTTTATCCAGAGCATGAAGAGGAGCCCGAGGATGAATGTGAGGAAGGTGAGGATTTTCGCAACGCCCTTGGATTTGTGGATTTCCGGGATGAGGTCAGCCCCGGCTATGTAGATGAAGCCGCCAGCCGCTATGGGGAGCAGCATGGATGCGAACTGCTCAGAGGATTCCGCAAGAAGGAAGCCGAGAAGCGCGCCGATTATGACCGTGGACTGGGCGAGGAAGGAATAGAGGAGCGCCTTCTGCTTTGTGAATCCTCCATGGAAAAGGACGCCGAAAATCCCCAATTGCTGCGGGAACTCGTGCCCCATTATTACGAGCGAGGTGGCGATTCCGAGCGGTATGCTGGCGATGAAAGCAGCGGCCATCACGAAGCCGTCAATCATGTTGTGGATTGCATCCCCGAAAATCATGGTGTAGGTGAAGGGGTGGATGTCGCAGTCCTCGCAGTGGTGCCAGTGGAAATAGCCCTCTATCGCGAGGAAGGAGACGAAGCCGCCCACTATGAGGAAGGACATGTCCATGGGGGCGAAGAATTCCGATGCCTCGGGTATGAGGTGGAAGAACGCGCCGCCTATGAGGGCCCCGCCCGCGAACGCGGTGAGGTAGAATGCGAGCTTCTTCACCATGTCTTCCCTTAGGTAGAAGGAGAAGAGCCCTGCAAACCCCAGGAGCGCGTCAAGCAAAGCGGCGCCCAATATCCAGAAGAACAATTCCATGTTATCGGCTTTTGATGGGGCGGGAATGTTTTTTAACGTTTTGGGATGCAATAGGGTACGGGATTTGAATGAAAGGATTAATTCTGGCTATGGCCTTGCTTGCGGTTTCGTTCGCCTGGGTGAACCCCGGGCAGGCGAAGCTGCTCCAGGCCGAATACGAGTATGTGGCGTGCAACGCGCAGTTCGCACATGATTATGTGGAGATGAAGGACAACTGCGCGCTTGTGCACGAGGTGCCCGTGATGGATTCTTCGGAATACCTCTCGGACATTGACGATGCGCTCGCGGATGCGCAGGAGGCCCTTGGGGACGAGGACAGCGTGAAGTACGGCGCCTCAATGTGGACCGCGAGGACCGAGATGCTCGCGCTGACGCTTGCCACGGTCGGGGACGCGTTCCAGAACAAGAGCTTCGCGTTCTTCGGCTGCGTGGACGCGGGGGACGAGCCGCTGAAGGAGGATTTGGAGACGTGCAGGGCGGCCGCGTTTGATACCGGGAAGGAAGGTGCGCACGAGTACCTTGCCGCGGAGATAGAACAGGGGGAGGTTGAGGCCGCACAGATGAGCGAGCTTGGCGCGAACGTGGTCGGGATGGAGCGCATCCTGGATTACGCAGACGAGCTGGATGGGGACATAGACGGTGCGTTTGACTCGCACGATACGGCGCAGATAACGAAGCTTTACCAGAGGAACAACAGGTTAATCCTCCTGTTCCGGCTGGAGAAGATGATCTCAACGATTGATTTCGCCGAGCCGATAATAGAGGCGGGCAACAACAGGGAGAAGGAAGAATTGCTTGAGGAGATGGCGGACCTGCGCGGGGACACCGCGGAGCTGGTGGATGAGTGCGAATATTCCGCGGACGTGGGTTCCGGGTACGCGCTCAAGAACGGCGAATGCTGGAGCGATGCGTTCGCATTGATGGCGAGGTTCAATTCGCTGCAGGCGCTCTATTGGGCGGGGAGGTAGATGCAAATGGATAACAAATTGTTGATAATCGGGTTGCTGGCGTTTTCCCTCGTATTGTTCGGGTGCGCCAAGGGAGGGAGCACCACCGCGCCCTCATCCGGGGCTTCGGTAGGGGCAGGGGCGCCTTCAAGCGCTCCTTCAGGGCAGGTGGAACCCTCTGGGGAAACCGAGGGCGCCGGAACCACGGAGCCTGAAGCGGGCGGGGAGGGGCAACAGGCGCCTCCTGAAACGCAAACCGGCGGGGAAGTGGAGCCGGCCCCTGAAAACAATTCAGAGGAGGACATCGGCGGGCTCTTCAACATAGACACGGTGCAGCCGGAATCCGGGAGCGGATACGACGTGCCCGCGGCAGGGGAGGAGTAATCCTCCCATCCTTTATTTTTTTATGGTGATGATGGATTATGGCGTATGAGAAATTCTGCAAGGATGAGCTTATCCTCAGGGACGAGCTTGCGATTGAACGCACCAAACTTGCTGAGGAGAGGACTTATCTTGCATATATCCGGACCGGGATGACCGTCTCAATGGGCGGGATATTCTTCGTTGGGTATTTCCGGGAAGGGATTTTTTCCTATATTGGGTACGCGGCCGCCATCCTCGGGGTGGTTTTCTTCACATATGGGTTCTACAAGCACAAGAAGACTGTGAGCCTGATACGAAGCATAGCCGAATGCCTGCACCTGGCAAAGAAGAAATAGCTGCTTTAGTTTTTCATTTTCTATTTTTCAGTTTTTCATTCTCTATCTTCATGCAGTGGTCCATGATTACTTCCAATCCTGCTTTCCTTGCTTTTGCCGCCGCTTCTTCGTTGATTATGCCTAATTGCATCCAGATGACTTTTGCGCCTACTCTGATGGCTTCATCCACTATGGGCGGGACTTCCGCGGAGGGGCGGAAGATGTCCACTATTTCCGGTTTTTTGGGAAGCTCGGAGAGGGATTTGTAGCATTTGCGTTCGCCGATTTGGTCGGCGAATGGATTGACTGGATATGCCTCAAATCCATGCGCAAGTAAGTACTCAAAAACCATCCGGCTGTCCTTGGAGGGGTCGCGGGAGACGCCGACAACTGCGACTATTTTGAATTTCCTGAGGAGTTGCGGGATTTCCATTAAATCGCCTTCCTTAATCTCTTCATCCGTTCCACAAACTCCTCCGCTATTGAGCAGATGTCCTTGGCGGTGCTCTCGGAATAATCGTAATTGTAGTCCGCCGCCTGCCTTGCGCTCATGCATGCCTTGAAATCCGAGACATAACGGCTTTCCAGCTTGCCCTTCTTGGATAAAAAATCCAGGAATTCTCCCACTGCAAAATGGGTTTTCTCCCTGAAGCCCATGAGGAACATTATGCCTTTTGCGGAATGGAAAACAGAATAATATGCCTTTACTATTGCCCACTTGTAGTCCTTTTCGTGAAGGGCGGTTTCAGCGCTTTCCAAATCGTAATCCGCCTCGTGGAATTCCTTTTCCGCAAGGTCCTGGGCAGGCTGGATTTTCTGTATGTAATTCGCCTTTACAAGCTCCTCAAGGTCCATCACATCAGCCTTATGCGGTCCTTCTCCACCCGCTCATAAAAAGCTTTGTCCTTGCGGGAAAAGGAAGAATATTCAAGGAAAGTGAAATAGACCGGAGCTAACTTATCCAGCTTGCCCAGTTTGCCAAGAACGTCTGCCCGGTTTAGATTTCCAACGAGCAGGAGGTCTATGTCGCTCTCTTCGGTATCTTCGCCTCGTGCACAGGAACCATAAAGGTAGGCTTCTATGCCAGTACCCTTCAGCTTTTCCAGAAGCGGCAGGATTTTGTCCAAAGTAAGCAGGATTTTGAGCTGGCAAATAATAGGGTTGCTGCGGACAAGCGAGTATTGTTTTGTCCGGCCAACTTCTTCCATCTCGAGCATGCCTGCCTGAAGAAGCTCGCGGAGGCCGTCCAGAATGCCTTTCCGGTAAATCTTCAGCTCCTTGTCAAGCAGCCCAGCATGAATCTTCTTAGTAGGATGCTGCAAAAAATAATCCAGGAGTGCAGACGTGTTCCATCTTTTCAATAGTTCTATTGAACGAACCATATGGTTCACATTTAGATACTAATGGTTCTATTTAAAATACTATATGGTTCGTTGAAAGATACTATCCAAAGAACATCGTCTTGCTCGGGAAAACCACATCTTCCGTCATGAGGGCGGATTCCGTATATTGGATGAGTTTTGGGAATTGTGCGCTTGGGGGAAACTGTGCATCTGAGCTGATGGTATTCCTTGATGACGTGCAACGGTCAGGTTTTGTAAAACTGATAAACTTCATCCCATTCAGCTGCAGAATTCATGGTGAAAATGCCGCAGAAATAGCCGGAACGGTATTGAGGTGGGGCAGGAATATGGGGATAACGAACATCTTTCTGGATGGAATAGAGATTCCTGTGGGGGCGGATACGGAAACGATAGAGTTCCGCATAGACGTGTCTACCCACTGATTTTTCTCCAGGCGGTGCGTTTCCTTTTTAATTACATTCATTTTAGAAGTATTAACTGTTTCTTATGGTCCAGGTAAAGCGAGCCCTGCTCAGCGTCTTTGAGAAGGAAGGGATTGTTGAACTGGCGAAATTCCTGCATGGGCGCGGGGTGGAAATCATTTCCAGCGGCGGGACCGCGAAGGCGCTCTCAGAGGCAGGAATACCCGTGGTGGAAGTATCTACTCTTACCGGTTTTCCTGAGATGATGGGGGGAAGGGTGAAGACGCTCCATCCGAAGATTCATGGCGGCATCCTTGCTGACAGGAGGAAGAAGGAACACCTTGCAGAGGCGAAGAAGCTCGGGATCGGGCTGATAGACCTGGTTGTGGTCAATCTTTATCCATTTGAGAAGGTGGTGGCCAAGGGCGCGCCCCACGATGAGATTATTGAGATGATTGATATAGGCGGGCCTGCTCTTGTGCGGGCTGCGGCAAAGAATTACAAGAGCGTTGCGGTCGTGGTGAGCCCAAAGAGATATGCGGGCATAATGGAAGAGATGAAGAAGGACGGGAAGATTAGCGAGAAGATGCGGGAGGAGCTCGCGCTTGAGGCGTTTGAGCGCATTTCCCATTATGATATTGTAATAGAGGGGTACATGCGGAAGGCATTCGGGCTGGGAGGGGATTTCCCGGAAGTGCTCAACCTCTCGCTGAACAAGATACAGGATTTGAGGTATGGGGAGAACCCGCACCAGCAGGCGGCGTTCTACAAGGACCCTAAATTCTTCCAGCCATGCGTGGCGAGCTCGGAGCAGCTGCAGGGGAAAACCCTTTCCTACAATAATATACTGGACACTAATTCCGCATTTGAACTGGTGAAGGAATTTGAGGAGCCCACCGCCGTGGTTGTGAAGCACAATAATCCTTGTGGGGTTGCTTCGCACGAGGATATCGCGGAAGCATATAGGATTGCGAAATCCGTGGACCCGGAAGCGGCCTTCGGGGGCGTGATTGCGGTCAATACGGAAGTTACCCTGAAATTGGCTAAGGAGGTGATGAGCACTTTTGTAGAAGTTATTGTTGCGCCTTCCTACTCCAAAGAAGCGCTCGCGGAATTCAAGGGGAAGAAGAATTTGCGCGTGATGGAAGTGAAAGATGGGAATGTGAAGAGGCAGCCGTACAGGGAATACCGTTCCGTGGTTGGCGGGCTGCTGGTGCAGGATGCGAACGTTAAATTGCTGGAGGGCGAGCCCAAGATTGTTACGAAGAGGGCGCCCACCCCTGTGGAGAGGGAATCCCTTTATTATGCGTGGAAGATTGCGAAGTATGTGAAATCCAATGCAATAGTATATGCACGGGGAAAACGCGCCGTGGGGATTGGGGCAGGGCAGATGAAGAGGATTGATGCCGCTAAATTGGCGGCGATGAATGCTAAATCGTTTGGGGAGGATTTGAAGGGTGTGGCGATGGCCAGCGATGCCTTCTTCCCTTTCAGGGACGGGATAGATTATGCCGCTTCCCTAGGGGTTACGGCGATTATACAGCCGGGCGGCTCAATCAAGGACGCAGAAGTGATTAAGGCGGCGGACGAGCATAACATTGCCATGCTCTTCACCGGGGTTAGGCATTTCAGGCACTAATTCATTTTGGTGAAAGCCGTCAGCTGCATTCCACAGAATCAATAATCCTGTCCACCATCTCTTTTTTGCCGGTGTAGGCGTCCCTGCCGCACCCTATCATGGTTATGTAGACATTATTGCCCTCGCAGGAGAGCAGCCTTATGGAGCCCCTGTACTGGTTGCTCTCGTCGCTTGCCCTAACCTGGAAATCGGCAACGGATGCGCCCACATACTCGTTTTCTATTGTCAGGCCGTCCACGCCCTCCCATAGCCCCTTGAGATAGGTGACAAATCCGCTGAAGGAGGGCTGGTCCCCTATCTTCATCACGCTAATTTGGCAGCCCTCGGAGGCGACCTTGAATATTTCGTCCCCTTCGGTCTGCTGCATGGTGCCCGCGGGATATTCCATGCTGAACTGGTCATCCGTGAAGGTTTCCCATTTCTGGCCTGCGCATCCGAAAAGCAGCAGCAATGCTACGAACAAGGAGATGTGTGTGGCTTTCATGGAACCGGTTAGGAGAATGCAGATATAAAAAGATTGCGGGTTTCGTCGGCTGGCTAGAGGTGCTTCGCATACTCTTCCGCGAGAAGGAGATATCTCCCTATTTTGCCCTTTTCCTCATCAGAAGGGTGCTGGGAGTATGTGAGGCAGGCTATTTTCGCGCGTACGTTGGCGCGGTAGCATTTGTAGTAGTTGAGGAGGGCGGGCATGCCCTCATCTTTGGAGAGCCGGAGGTACTCGGAAACGAATAGATTGGATAAGTCCTTCCTCCCGTACGCATCCAAATCCATGGCCATGAAGCCGATGTCCGCAGAGGTGTCGGTATAGCGGAAGCCCTTGTTGAACTCTATGCAGTCAAAGATTGCGATGGGCTCCGTGAGGAAGATATTCCCGGAGTGCAAATCCCCGTGGCAGTCGCGGATGAAGCCCTTCTCCTGCCTCCGGAGAAACAGAAAATGATTTTTGCGGACGAATTCCGCGGCTTTATCCAAAATAAAATCCACTTTGTTTCCCATTCCGCTGGCCTTTTCCGCGGTTTCGCGCACTCCTTTTAGGTCCGCGAACTGTTCGGCAACCATTTCCGGGGAATTGTATCTGCAGTCTTCTATCACTTCTATTTTGGAATGGAACTCCGAGATGATTTTGGCTATTGAGCGGATGTGCGCCTCAGCGACTTCCCCTTTTGCGAGCATGAGGGACATCATTTTCCCATAAGGGAGCTGCCTCATCTTCACCGCATAATCAATTGGAAATCCTGAGCCGCCGAAAGATGGGTGCGAATTCATGGATACAGGGACTACGCCCAGATAAACGTCGGGGCAGAGGCGCCTGTTCAGGCGCACCTCCTCTTCGCAGAGGGCTTTCCTCCTCCCGCGGGTGGAGAAGTCCAGGAACGAAAACTTCACGGGCTTCTTTATCTTGTATGCGTATTCTCCTGTTAGAAAAACCCAGGAGATGTGCGTCTGGAGGAGTTTGATGCTGGAAGCGTGGGGCGGGGTGCTGGGTGCTGTGTGCTGGGTGCCGGGAAAGGGGTGCGGGAAAGCGGAGGGGGATTGGAGCTGCGGAAGGAGAGGGGATATTCCGGAAACGGAACTGAGGATTGTGCGCAGGGATTCCTCCACCGGAAGGGAGGTGTCTATCGTGATGCGTTCTTCGGTAAAGGGCTCAAATGCCTTCGTCACTATGAGGTATTCCTCATACTTCGCCTCGCTGCCCCCTCCCCTGCGGCCCGAAAGCCGTTCCTTCACCTTTTCTTCGGGAAGGGTGCACTCTACGATGAAGAAATCCGTCCCTGCCTTTTCCGCGGCTTCCTTCATGCTTTTCCTCAAGCTTTCCTTGTAGAAGGTCGCATCAGCAATCACATTTTTGCCTTCGGAAAGGGAGAAGGAAACCTGCGCGGCCATTTCCGAATAGACGCGGGCCTTTTCCTCTTCCGAGTATGTGCGCTCCTTCAGCAGTTTTTGGCGGATCAAATCGGAGCTTACGTGCGCGGCGCCCAGCCTGGAGGAGAGCTCGCGGGAAATCCTGCTCTTCCCGGTCCCCGGAAGGCCTGCGACGAGTATGAGCATGCAGGGATTTGGGGCGCGTTATTTTTAATCGTGATTATATCTCGCATAATAGACCTTCTTTGAGATTTCCACTACCAGGACGTATGCGAGGACTATTCCGAACACAACCCCCAGCTCAAACAGGGTGAGGGGCTGGAACTGGAATATTATCCCTATGGGCAGGGTGACCAGCAACACCGAAACGGCCACGATTATGAGCGTGAGCAGAATGAGGAGCGGGCTGGGCATGGACTTGTAGAAGGGCTTCATCGTGCGTATAGCAAATACAACGAGGATTTCGGAGAGGAGGGATTCCAGGAACCATATGGTGTGGAACACGGTTTCGCCTGCGCCGAGCACAAGGATGATGAATGCAATGGTGAGGACGTCAAATACCGAGCTTATCAGCCCAAAGAATATCATGAAACGGACTATCCCCTTTATGTCCCACCTGCGTGGCTTCTTCAGCTCGTCCTTGTCCACGTTGTCCGTGGATACGGAGACCATAGGGATGTCTGAAAGGAAATTGTTGAGGAGTATCTGGGAGGGCAGGAGGGGGATGAAGGGAAGGAAGAGCGAAGCGGCGGAGAGGGTGAACATGTTCCCGAAATTGGCGCTTATGGTGTTCCTTATGTATTTCATTATGTTGCTGAAGGTCATCCTGCCCTCGGAGATGCCGTTCGCGACCACGTTCAGGGATTTGCGGAGGAGCACTACGTCCGAGGCCTCCTTCGCGATGTCCGCCCCGTTCTTCACCGATATGCCCACGTCCGCCGCCTTGAGCGAGGGGGCGTCATTCACGCCGTCGCCCATGAAGCCCACAATGCGGCCGTTTGCGCGGAGCGCATTGACAACGCGGAGCTTGTCCGAGGGGCTCATGCGCGCATATATATTGTAATTCTTCACGGTCTCCTGCAATTCTTCGTCATCCTGGGATTCCACCTCCGCGCCGGTGAATATCCTTTCCGCGGCGTTCTGCACGCCCACCTGGGCGCATATGCCTGCGGTGACCTCCGGCCCGTCCCCTGTGAGCACATACACCTCAACGCCCAGCCGCCTGAGGTGGTCAAGGGCGGGAAGAGTGTCCTTCTTCGGCGGGTCCAGGAGTATGAGGAAGCCCATGAACACCATCCCCTCCTCGTCTTCCTTTGAGTATTCCTCCTTCTTCCCGGGCTTTTTGTATGCGACGGCGATTACGCGGTAGCCGTCCTCCCCGAACTTGTTATACATCCCTTCTAGCTTTTTGGAGTATGGGCGGATTGGGATTTCCTTCCCGGAGATAAGAAGCTTGGAGCATATGGGAAGCACGGTCTCCGGGGCGCCCTTCGTGATGAGCAGCCTGCCCTTTGAATTGTCAACTACTACGCCCATGCGCTTGCGCTCATAATCAAATGCGATTGTTTCAACCGGCGCGTATCCTTTAAGCCGCTCAATCTGGAATCTTTCCAATGCATATTTCCAGACGGCGGAGTCTATCGTGCCGCCCTTCACGTGGCCGTGCTGGATGACTGCGGAGTTGCATAAGAGGGAATACAGGAGTATCTCATCGTTTTCATTCCCCATCGCGTCCAGGTAGCGGATCAGCGAGACCTCGTTCTCGGTGAGGGTGCCGGTCTTGTCCGCGCACAATATGTCTATGTTGCCAAGGTCCTCTATTGAGTCAAGGCGCTTTACGATTACATGCTTCTCCATGAGGCGCATCGCGCCGTGGGAGAGCCCTATGGTTATTATTATGGGAAGGAGCTCCGGGGTGATGCCCACCGCGATTGCGAGGGCGAAGAGGAATGAGACGAGCAGCCCGTGGCCCAGAAGTGAATTGATTATGAAGACAAACAGCGTCATTACGAGGATTACCTTCAGGAGCGTGTTGCCGAAGGAGCGGATGCTCTTCTCAAAATCCGTCTGCGGGGCGGGCGCCTTGAGCGCGGCGGATTCCTTCCCCATGTATGTGGCCCTGCCCGTGGAAACCACGATTGCCTTCCCTGAGCCATATGTGATGCTGGAGCCCATCAGGAGCATGTTTTGGCCGGAGGCCTGGGGGCCGCCCTGGGCAGGGAGCGCATCCTTCGCCACGGGATTGGATTCCCCGGTGAGCGCCGCTTCGTTTGTTTCCAGCTGGTGCGCCTCAATGATGCGCGCGTCCGCGGGCACTATGTCCCCTATGGAGATGAGGACTATGTCTCCGGGAACGAGGAACTTCGTGTTCATCTCCACAATCTGGCCGTCGCGCACCACGTGCGCGGACATTGAAACGTATTTTCTCAGCTCTTCCAGCGCCTTCTCCGAGCGGTATTCCTGCACGAAACCTAGGACGGCATTTACGAACACTATTATGAAAATGATGATTGCCTCGGTCGTGTCGCCGAGGAGGAACGCGATTATTGTCGCAACGATTAGGATGTAGATGAGGGGGTTCTGGAACTGGGATACGAGGATGCGGGGAATTGTTTTCCGGTCCGGCGGCTCCAGCTCGTTCGTCCCGTACTTTTGGAGGCGGAGCTTGGCTTCCTTGGAGGATAAGCCGTCGCTGGATGTGGCCAGTGAAGAGAACAGCTCCGCGGGCTGCATCTTCCGGTATTCCTCCATGCACGGTAATCGGGGAATAAGGTAAAAAAGGATGCGGAAGGGCCGGCGCGGGGGCTGGCTGGAACGGTGCTGCCTGCCTGGGGCATGGGAACGCTTTTAATGCTCGCGCCCGATTCCTGCCACATGGCATCCGTCCATGGAAGGATTCTGTTTTCGGCGCTGGCCGCATTGTTTCTTGTTTCGGTTGCATACGCGCAGGCGGCGGGAGGCGACGCGCCAACGCACGGCACGTTCACCGGCACCGTGAACGGACCGAGGATAGACATAAACTACGTGCCTTGCCCGGACACGAATTGCGGCAAGATAGTGCTTGTGCAGGTGGTCTGCAGGAAGGTCATCCTGAAGGATGACGGATGGTTCCCATTCATGCCGAGCGACGCGACGGCCGCATGGACCGAGAAGGACGCCTCTACCGTGGACGGCGGGAAATTATGCACGGTGGATTACATCAACAATCCGGTTGAGCCGGAAAAGGGCGAGAAGGATCCATATTACAACGGGGACGACCCGCAGGACGGCGGGGACAGGGGGGCTTCCACCGGCTCGGGCAACGCCGCGGACACGAAGAACGCCACCATCAATGACAAGCCGCGCTACGCGGACAGGAACTTTGACTGGCTGCGGAGGAAATACGGGGACCCGGTGGGAAAAACCATAGAGAAGGTAACGCTTGAGTTTGAGGTCTGCGCCTTCTGCGCGGAGGGGAGGGACAGGGGCGCGAATTACGGCTGCTACCGATGGGATTACAACCAGAACCCCGGCCAGGAGGGGGCGGCATCGGATGCGGGCGGGAGCGGCGGGGCCTCGGGGAAATTCAACGAGGCGCTTGATGCGTGGTCAGCGGCACATGGGTTCAACCTGCCGAGGCCCGGGTGATGGCTATGAAGAAGGAGATTATACTTTTGGCGGCGTTCGGGGCATTGCTGATTGGCTGCACATTGAGGCTGCCGGATGGGACGGTTGTGGAGTTCCCGCCGGACCTAGGCGGGGGCGCGGCGCAGGAATGCTTCTCCAGCGACGATTGCGCGTATAACGAGAGGTGCGCAGACGGCGATTGTGCGCTTGTGCCCGCGGGGGAATGCGGAACCTATTCCAACCACGCATGGCAGGATTACGAGTGCTGCGCAAGCCCGGATTGCGGAGCCGGGTTCCAATGCACGGAGAATGAATGTGTGCCGGGCGGGGCACAGCCGGAGTGCGCTTCGGACTCCGAATGCCCGCAGGGATATGGGTGCGAATCCGGGGGCTGTGTAGAGTTACAGCCCACTCCGGGATGCACGCTGGACAGCGACTGCGCGGAGGGCTTCACCTGTAGCGGGAATGTGTGCGTGCAGATACCTCTGGAACAGTGGGGCGGCGTGGAGATGAAATTTACATACATAGGGCCGCAGGAGAAAATAGTCCCCAGTGTGGGGATTTCGGTCGGGGAGTTTGATTTGGCTGGGTTCGGGGGCGGTACCGAAGGGTTTGATTACAGCAACGACTTATATGAGATGGAAACCTTCAGGGTAACCGAGGAAGAGATGCGGGATTCCGTGCTTTCGGTGTTCTCCCTGGAATTCATGGACTCGGAGAATGCGCCCGAAGACCCCGCGGTATCCTTCATGGTTTACGACGCGGGGAGCGGAAACGTGGAGGAAATAATCCTGGACAGCGGGCAGGCGGGCATTGTGGCGGAGGCGATAAGGGATTCGCTCACCACTTCAATAGGGGATGCAGGTCCCCTGGACATATACGGATGACCTTCGTAATGCCTAGAGCTGCGCAAACGCCTGCGTGAGTTCGCCCTGGAGGAAAACCGTTCCATTCAGGAAATAGAAGAAGATGAAGAAATACCCCCAGATGGCGCAATACGCTATGAGGAGCTTGAACGCCAGCTTTGCGTTTCCAGGCTTGGGGAAGATGGCGAGCCAGAGTGAAAGCAAGGTGAAAAGGGCCATGCTGCCCCCGGCTACGAGGGAGATGGACGGGGCGGTTTGGGAGAAGGAAGCGAACATCGCCGCGTTGGTTGCGAATATGGCGGCTGCGAAAAGGGCTGGCGCCCTCCCCCCGTATCTTGTGGCGAATGTGTCCTGCCCGGATTTCCTGTCGCCTTCCATGTCCATTATGGTGGAGATGGCGTGCACTGCGGGCAGGTTGAGCGTGAGCACCAGCATCTTCCAGTCAAACAGGCCGGGGGAGCCGCTTAAGGAATAGGCCAGCCCGAAGGGGAAGAAACCGTACCCCATCGCGGACAACGAATCTATTATGGGGCGCTCCTTGAAGCGGAGCGGGGGGGCGGAATAGGAATAGGCGAACACCACTCCGAGGGCTGCGAAGAGGATGTGGAGCGGGTTCAGGGTTGTTGCGGAAACCAGCACCATGGCGATTGCGGAGAAAAGGCACCAATTTTTTATCCACGGGATATCCTCTTCCTGGATTTGCGCGCCCCAGATGATGGATTTCTTGCGCGGGTTCTTCCTGTCCGCTTCCCTGTCATATATGTCGTTCATGCCGTAGATTATGAGGGATACGGGGAATGCGAGGATTGCCAATTCTATCCACTCAAGGGCTCCCGTGGGTATGCCTGCGGCCCAGAGCCCCGCCTTGTATGCTGCCACGGGCCCTATCCAGAAGAGGGGGCGGCTTATCCAGAACGCCTTCTTGAGCTTTTGGAAGAAATCCATCGCATCTGTAATGGAAAAAAACTGTTAAAAGGGGCGCGGGAAGGGGCATTCCAGGCACGGTTGATGGTTGCGGGCCATGGGCGCGCCATACAATAAATTTATATTGTTTATTGCACAGGACAATCATATGGAATCATCGGACGCGTTCCTCATAGCCACCTTCTTCTCCGTGCTGCTGATTGTATTCTTCTATGCAAGGATAAGCCTGAGGAAATGAATGGCTGGCCCAACCCGGAAGACGGTTCATATAATCCGGCTTCAAGGTGTAAAAAGAGAGCGCCTTGGCCGGGATTCGAACCCGGGTCACCGGCTCGACAGGCCGGAATGCTGGACCACTACACTACCAAGGCATTTTTGTTTCTCTGGGTTGAGAGATAAGATTAATGTAAGAAAGGAATAAAAAGGGGAGCCAGCGGGAGGCTCAATACCTCCTTACATACCTGGGCGGCCTTGGCGGGGGCGCCTCGTGTTGCGGGCGCACAAGCCCGCTGCGCAGTACCCAACGGACATCAAACTCCTGGCGGTCATGCCCGGGGCCGAAGGGGCCGCAACTGAGGATTCTGCCGGTTCCGATCCGGTTGCATGTTACCGCCCTCCACCTTCCGTCCCGCAGGTGCGCGTCGCACCTCAGCCGGCTGTTGTTCACTTTGGAGCATTCAAAACCCACGACATCATAATCTTCGGGGTGCCGCTGGCGGCCTGAGGATTCCGCCCCGGGGGCGGTTCTTGAATGCGTTGGCTGGGCAGGGGGGCGTTCCCCCATGTCCGGGACTATCCTTGGGCCGCGGTGCCCGTCTTGGACCATTGGCAGGGGAGGGGTTGGCGGGGCGGTTTGGCGTGGTGCCTCATTTGCCGCATCCATTGCCGGTTCCCGGAGGCGCTCCGTAAGGGCAACAGTTTCATCTTCGGGCTGTTCCTGCTCCGGTTCGGAGGGCTGCACGACGCCCACGGCTGCATCCTCATGGTGGCCCCTGGACAGGAACTTGCGTATGTCCTGCCAGTACGCAAGTGTGAATATTGTCCCGATTATCAGCACGGCGGAGGCGGCCAATGAGATGAACAGTACCTTGTCGTCCGAAAACCCGGGAGAAAGCGATATCCTGGGGAGGAATGAATCCGATTCCTTCCATTCGAAATACTTGGGCTGGGAAGGGCGTGATGGGCATGGTATGTGGCGCTCTGCCGGTGGGGGGGAATCGTAATAATAGTTGACTAATTCCAGGATACGTAACCCCCTTCTGTCTATTATTTCATCGTCCGTCATGCTTTTGTAATCATCCAGGTCTTGGTGATGAATCGAATCCTCATTCCTGGCCTCCGCGTAGTGAATCCTGCGATGAACCGAGCTTCCGCTTTCAGAATCCCCACATGAACGCCCATGGAATTCGTGGAACCCCGCGCTCCCTCCCGGGCTGGAGAATCCATCAACGGAGATTCCGTCCAGGTCGGTGTGGACATCCCTGTCATCGTAATGCTCGGTGCGGCTCCTCACATCCAAGGGGCTCACGCCAGTATGTATGTCGGCATCCCCATGCCGCTCGGTATGGCCGCGGAAGTCCAACGGGCTTAATCCATGGTGGTCAAGTCCGCCGTAGGCATTGGGTTCGCTCCTGCCACGGAAGTCGAACGGGCTTACTCCATAATGTTCCTGTTTGCCCGTTTCTTCGTCTATTTCAGTATGGCCGATAAATCCAAATAGACTACTCCCCTTATAGTGGTCTACCCGCTTAGTCCCCATAATAGTATTACTGCGCAAAAAGTTAAAAATAGGAAATAAGCAGGGGGCTACTTCTTCTCCCTGCCCTTCCTGTAAATGTAGTACGCCACCAGCAGGATGATGATGAGCCAGAGCCACCAGAGGTTAAGTATCGCACCCCCGATGCCGCCCTGAGTGGTGGGCCTCTGCGGCCCCACGGGCGTGGGCTCGGGCCCCCCCGGTGTGGGCGTCTCCACGCACACTGTGTTGGTGCACACGAAGCCGGATTCGCAATCCCCGTCCTCAACGCATTCCGGAGGAACCGGGGGCGGCAGTATGCAGGCGCCAGAAGCGCAAACGTAGCCCTGCTGGCACTCGTTGTCAAGGGTGCATCCCGTGGGCTGCGGGACTTCCCTCTGCACGCATTCGTGCTCCGTGCACTGCTCGCCCTGACCGCAATCAGAGGAGGAGCAGCACTCATAGCTCTCCCATTCATGGTTGGAATAGGTTCCGCATCCGCCTTCAGGGACCTTTTCGCATGCGCCCTGCGTGCATCTCTCATCATATTTGCAATCATCACTGGATTCACATTCCGTTGGCGCAACCGCGGTGAAGGAATCGTTTGCTGCCACATAGCCGAGCTTGGTTGCCCTTATCGTGTATAATCCGGCGTTCTCAGGGGTGAAGAACACCCTGCCCCAGGGGTCCGTGTAGCCGCTGAAGGCGGTTTCGCTTGCGAACGTGATTGTCACAAGCGCGCCCGGGAGCGCAACATGGCCCTCGTGCTCCACTATGATGGCCATCTCGTTTCCAGTGGGGACTTCATCCTCCGCCACTATGGAAAGGGGTTCGTCCGCGGAGGGGTTGCCGGACTGTGTGGTGGTTGTGGTCGGGTTGGCCACCGCCTCCACCCATGCGCCGCTAGCCGCAGTTGAGGCGTCGTCGCTGCAGTTCACAGTGAAGTTATATGTCTGCCCCGCGGTCAAGCTGAAGTTCAGCGTCATGGAGGTGAGGGAGCTGTTCTCCACGGACTCATTGGTGCCGCCTGCAATTGTCCCATCAACGTATATGGTGCAGTTGAGGGTGGAATTGTCCGCGTCCGTGGCGTTGAAGATTATTATGGGCGTGAGCGACACTATCTCGCTGTTGTTCGCCTGCCCGTCTATGCTGGTTATGTTCACGGTCGGGAGGTAATTGAGGTTGTTGGTGAGGGGGAGGTAATCTATGCTGTCCGCAGGGGATACGACGTTGAATGTCGCGTTCAGCTCGTATACGTCAACGCCGGCAGCGTCACCGGTGCCCATATAGCCGAGGGCTAACCAATCCACCAGCGTGTAATCATAGCAGTATACGTCCGCCTTGACTACCCCTTTGTTCACTTCCCCGGCCACTTTCACCTGGAGCGGTTCCGTGCTCAGGCAGTCAGGCCCCCAATCAGTCCCGATGTTCGTTTCAGTTTCGGAACCTCCTGCCTTGATTGTGATGCTGCCCGAAGCGGTGGAGGCGCCCGCCGGGATGGTGAAATTGTAATAGCCCACCGCGCCGCTGGCTGCGTTCCCGTAGGTGTCCCAGTCCTGGTCGTAGGTATTCACGAAGTCCACCCATGTGCCCGTGCTGGCCTGCTGGAATGAATAGGCGTTCTGGGGCGCTGACGCGGAATAGTTGTTTACTGTGTAGGGTGTGTTCCCTATCCCGTCGCCGTCCGTATCCACCCCGGTGTAGTTGGAATAGAAGTTCCCTCCCTTGTATGCGCCCCCGATTATGTTCGTCCCAAGGGTTTTGGAGATGTTCCAATATTCATATGTGTTGGAGCTTATCACGCCCTGCGAGCCGCTCGCGTTCACGAGGTTGTTGTAAATCACGTTGGCGGCGCTCTTGTCTATGGCTATCTGGTGAACGCTGTTGTTCGCGACTATGTTGTCCATGAGGATGTTGTAGCCCGCCGTCACCGCCAACTCGGACATGTAGATGCCGTACAAGGTGTTGTTGGTTATCTCGTTATCCGTTAGATTGCTGTATGCCGCCGAATTGAAGTACACGCCGTAGTAAAGGCCGAAGATGGTGTTGTTGAAAATAACGCTGTAGTCCGCGCCTGCCAGCTGGATGCCGCTGGCCGCAGGTCCGTCATATATGGTGTTGTTGTATATCCTCTCGGCTGCGCTGGTGAAAATGCCATACGCGGTATTGTTGTGGATGACGTTCTGCGAGATGTTGTTGTCCACTCCGACCATGTAGAAGCCCGCCTCGGTGTTGTTGAACATATCGTTGTCCATCAGCGTGCCGTAGGCGGAGCCGACATATGCGCCTTCCGTATAGTTGGACACTGAGCAGTTGATTATGGAAACGTTCGTGAGCAGGGCATTGGTATATACGCCGTAGTAGACTCCGGCGGCAGTCCAGTCCCCGGTTATGGAATAGCCGTCGCAGTTTAGGGTGACGTCCGAGACGTCTATGTACATGCATGCGTCAATTGGCCCGGCATAGGTCCTATATCCGACCGCGTCGTATGTGAGCGTATAGGTCATTGGCGAGGAAATGTTCGTGCAAGTGACGACGGTGAGGGTGTCCGATGCGGTGGCGTTGGTGTAATTCCCGTTCCCCGTCGCGTTGCACTCGTATACATATGTGCCCTGCGCGAGCGTGGTGATGTCCTGCACAGAGGAGAAGCTGCTGTTCACTTCCACCCCGTTCCTGTAGAGGGTGAGGTTGACCTCTGAATTGCTGGCGTTGCAGGTCACGTTCGTTTCGGTGCCAAGGAATACGCTGGCGCTCGGCTGGATTGAGATGGATAGGGCGGTTATCTCCTCGCCGATTGCATAGGCGGAGAAGCCGGATACGCCGAAAGCCGCTATGTCGTTCGTGCAGGTGAAGGTTAATGGGACGTAATGCCTGCCCGTGTCCAGGACTTCGGCCAGGGTCAGCGGAACGTCGTAATCCCTGAGCACCCCCTGGCTGCAGTTGGAGGTGCTTACGGTTATGTTCGCGGAAACGTTCGCCTGCGCGGAATTGGCGCTGGTGTCATTGACGTAAACGAAATCCGGCTGCAGGAAGACGGTGCCTACGACTGGGGCGGGAGGGTATTGATACAGGGCGAGGCTGGAGACGTTCAGGTGGGTGAAGCTTACCCACCCTACTGTTGAGTTGTATCCGATAGTGAAATTGGTGAGGTTGTTGGCCGGGCCCCCCGTGTCGTACTGGGTGACAAAGTTGCTCTGGTTGTAGATGAACATGTTGGTGACGTTGTTGTAATAGGCATCGGCTGCCATGATCAGCGCATAGCCGGTGGTGTTGAACACGACGTTGTCAATGAGCGAGTTGTTTTGGCTGCCGCTGCTGACCACGAAACCCACCCCCGAATCGTCCGTGGCGTCGCGCATGGTGTTGTTCGCGAAGGTGTTGTTGCTTGAGCCGACTCCCAGGAGGATCTGCGCCATGCGGAACCCGTAGCTCGTATTAATGGCGCTGTTGTTAATGAGGGTGTTGTTCTTGGAGGACAGGAGGTTGAAGCCGATGTAGTAGCCGGACACCGTGCAGTTGCTTACGAGCTCGCTTCCAAACGCGCTAATGGTCCCTATCTCTATCCCGGACCCGCTCCCGTTGCTCTGCAATATGGAGCTGTTGCAGTCAAGGCTCAGGCCGGAGTTGTTGAACTGCAGGACGGGATAGTACAAGTCCGATGGGATGATGTTGTATGTGTCCGTGCACAGGACTGTATCTTCGTTGATGTAGATTATGCCTGTGGTGGAATCGTTCACTATCATCGTTCCCCATGTGAGGTCGTTCGAGAGGTTCGCGCACTGCGCGGTGAGCGTTGAAACAAAGGCCAGGACTAGGATGACGGCGATGAAGCTCCTCATGCGTCCGCCTACTCTTATTAGATTTATAAATGTTGCTGACGTTGGCGGAAAATTGAAAAAACAGGGAGAAAATGGGGGGGAAAATAAAAAATTAAAGGAAGGAGGGGCTCACTTCTTCCTGGGCCTTCCCCTCTCCTCTTCCTGCGCTATGAGCTCTTCCTGCGTCCTGGGGGCGCGCCTGCCCTTCCTCTTCTTCCAGAAGAAGAACCAGAGCAACAGCAGCAGCGCCAATAGCAGGACTATGAAGACGAAGGACTTCTGCACGGCGTTCGCTATGTTGCCCAGGAGGCCCGATATGCCCCCTCCCTCAACGCCGCCGCCTCCTATGACAGTCTGCTCGTCCACGCAGGCGTTCTCCCTGCACAAATAGCCAGAGCCGCACTGGGCGTCCGCGGTGCATTCCTCAATGGGCTGCTGGGCGCATAGCCCGGTGGTTGCGCACCCATAGCCCGCGGGGCAGTCCGAGGCGATTGTGCATGGCCTTTCCTCAGGGGGAACCTCGTCCCTCGGGACGCACTGGCCTCCCCTGCACAGGTCGCCCTGGCCGCAGTCCTCGCTTGACTCGCATTCCTGGCATTCCTGGCTTGAGGGCAGGGTGCCGGAGGTCTCGTACCGGATTCCGTCCTCCCCTGTCGCGACTATCAGCACGTAGCCGTCCACCGCGTCGGTGGTTGCCTGGCCGTTCTCATCCGTGGTGTAGGTCCCTATGAGCTCGCCGCACTCAACCACTTCCGCTATGTAGGGCTCGGGGCAGCGGTAAACGTCCACCCTGATGCCCTCCGCGGGGCGCCCTGCACAGAGGACCATTGCAGGCAGCCCGGCCGTGGCCGGCTCAACGCAGCCCTCCTCCATGACCGATATCGTGCTCGGGCAGCCCGGGTCAAATGTCAATTCCGTGATTTCGGGCGGCTGCTCGGCGCACTCCTCCGAGGAGAGGAGCGGCACCAGCCTCTCTATGGCGCCGTGCGTTGCGGCCGCGGGCACGACCACGACTATGTTCCCGTCCGTGTAATCTACGCTGACTTCGCCGTTTGAGTCCGTGGTGAGCGTTTCAAGGAGCGCGGTGCAGTCCTCGCCTTCGCACCTGCATCCCTCGCCTTCACACCCGTATATCTGCACTGTTTCCCCGGCGAGCGGCACCTGCCTGCATACAAGCGCTCCCATCGTGGGCTCGGAAGGCGCCTCCTCGCACACTTCCGTGTATATGGATATGGTGGTGCTTGTGCAGCCCAGCTCCACGCCTACGTTGACCGGAGTTGGCTCCACCACGCGGAAAGTGCCGTCCGTGTCGTAGCAGTCGCCGAAGAACGCCGCGTAGGTGTATGTGCCGGTTTCTGTCGGCGTGAAGAACACGTAGCCGCGGGTGTCCGTCCTGTATGAGGTTGTCGTTCCACCGTGTATTATGTTTACGTCCGCCCCGGACAGTGTGGTGTGCGTGGGGTCGTCGTCGCTGTACCTGAATATCTGGATTGCGGTCTCGCCGCCCGCCGGCACCTCGCCCATGGCAAGCGCCTCAAGGTAGCATTCCGGGGTTGAGCCCCCGCCGGAAGAGACGGTTACGACATGCATGGTGCCGCTGGCGCTCGCGGAGGTGTAGTTCTCGCTTCCGGTGGTGTTGCAGATATATGAGTATATGCCTGCCGGCAGCATGGCGATGTCGTGGATTTCGGAGGTCCCGTTGGACACGTTGACATCGTTCCGGTATAGTGTGAGGTTAACCGCCGAGTTGCTCGCTGCGCAGACCACGTCCGTGGCAGTGCCGACCCGCGGGCGGCTGGGTGTCGTGAGCGTCAGCGTGGTGGTTATCTTCTCAACGAGGTAGCCGGTGACGGCCGTCGCGTTCGCGGCGGTGTAGTTCTCGTTGCCGGTTGTGTTGCACGTGAAGTTGTACGTGCCCACGGACAGGTTCTGCATGTAACTGGCGGAGCCGTTCGCGGAGCTCACAACAACGCCGTTCACGGATATGTTCAGGACCACCTGGGGGTTGCTTGCGCTGCACGAGATGTTGGTCTGGTTGCCGACAGTGGTTGGGCTGGCGGGGACAACCGTGAATGATGTAATCGTGGTCGTCTCCTTGCCCAGCGTGTAGCCGGAGAACCCGGAAACGTTGAACGTCGCCAGGTCGCCGCTGCACGTCTTCACCGTGCCGTTGTAGTGCACGCCGCTGGCGAGGATTGCCGCCATGGAGGCGGGGAACCCGGTCGCCCGGATTACGCCGAGCGTGGAGCAGTTGCTGTTATTTATGGTTATATAAGCGGGGACATTCCCGTCCGCCGCGCCCGCATCCGAGGAATCCATGGAAACCCAGTCCGGCCTGAGGTATATGTTCACGCCGTCCACGAGCTGCAGCCCCGTTGTAACGTTGATGGACTGGTACCTTATGATGCCTACCGTCGCGTTGTAGCCCAATGTGAGGTTCGTGAAGTTGCTGTCCGAATCTGCCGAGAGCAGGGCTATGTTGGTGTGGTTGTATGCCAGGGTGTTCGTGAAGAGGTTTATGGCGAGGGGGCTGGAATAAATCCCGTATCCTCCGTTGCCGTATGCCACGGAGTCCGTGAAGTTGTTGTCCATGGAGTTTGCCGCGGAGAAGCCCCTGTTCGCGTTGTTGTAGCTCGTGCTGTTGGATATTGTGCTGCCGTTCGCATAGCTCATGAAGAAGCCATGGGTGTTGTTGTATGCGACGTTGCGCTGCAATACGCTGTAGTTGGAATATTCCACCCTGAAGCCGTTGGTGGAATCGTAGGCGGTGTTGTTTGTGAGGATGCTGCTGTTGGTTCCGATGAGATAGAAACCATACACTTCGTTGTTGTAGGCGGTGTTGTTGGCGAGGTTGTTGCCGGAGCTGGATTGCAGGTGGAAGCCGGTGACCGTGTTGTTGTCCGCGACATTGCTTGTGAAGGTGTTGCTGTTGGAGCTTGTGACCAGATAGAAGCCGTACCAGTTGTCGTATGCCGTGTTGGTGATGAGGTCGTTGATGTTTGAATTCATGAGGAGGTAGAAGCCCTGGGTGTTTCCGTAGGCGGTGTTGTTTATGAAGGTGTTCTCATCTAGGTAAAATTCTATGATGAAGCCGGCGTCCGTGTTGTTGCGGGCGGTGTTGTTCGTGAAGGTGTTGTTGGAGGAGTAGTCGGAGAGGTAGTAGCCGAAGCTTGAGTTGAACGCGATGTTGTTGGACACGTTGTTGTGGTTGGAGAGGTAGCCTAACTGGAAGGCGTTCGTGGCTTCGCTGAGGTCGTTGCCGATGAAATTGCTGTAAGTCGCCGAATTCACGCCTATGCCGTAGGTGTTGTTGTAGGCGGTGTTGTTCGCCATCATGCAATTTGAGCTGTTGAAAATCCAGAGTCCGCTCTGGCCGTTGTCATAGCCGGTGTTGTTGGCCACTATGCTCCCGTTTGAATATTCAAGGTAGATGCCGTCGTGGTAGACCGTCAGCCGGCAGTTCATTATCGTGTCGTTCTCCTTGTTGGAGGAATAGATGCCGTCCCCCGAGCCGGCTACGCCCTGCAGGAGCGAGCTGTTGCAGTCAAGGAAGATGTTTGAGGAGTTCATCTGGATTGCCTGGTCCGCGAGGACGACCTGGTTGGAGATGGTATAAGTGTCCGTGCAGAGCGTCGTGTTCCTGTTCACGTTGAGTATGCCGGTCACGCTGTCGTTCACGACTTTCGCGCCCCAGGTGGCCGTGTTGGAAAGGTTCACGCATCCCACCGTGTCGTTCATCGTGTAGCCGGAGAAGCCGGTCACGTTGAAGGTGGCGGTGTAGGGGGCGGCTGCGCCCGTGCATGTGGTCGCGGTTGTGTATGCGAAGCTGCTGAGCATGATTTCCGCAACCGAAGCCGGGAAGCCGTATGCCTTCAGAACCGGGAATGCGCAATCATCCGTGTAGACGGTTATGTTCGCGGAGAGGTTTGCCTGCGTTGCGTTGGTGTCGTTGAGGGACACGAAGTACGGCTGCAGGAGGACGTTGGTGGTGTTCAGGAAAACGTCGGTTATGTTCAGGAGGTTGAAGTTTATCCAGCCGATTGTTGCGTTGTAGCCCAGGGTGAGGTTGGTGAAGTTGTTCTCGGTCTGGGCTGCCATCGCCCCCTGGAACAGGTAGTGGTCCTGGGTGTGGACGAGGGTGTTGGTGAAGTTGTTCCGGGAAGTGGTGCCCTGCAGCCAGATGCCGAAATCCAGGTTGCCGTATGCCACCGTGTCTATGAAGGTGTTGTTAAGGACGGTCAGCGAGAGCATGAAGCCGCGCAGCGTGTTGTTGTAGGCGAGGTTGCTGGTAAAGGTGTTGTTCTTGCTGCCGCCGGTCAGTATGAAGCCGTTCTGCGTGTTGTTGAATGCGGTGTTGCTGGTGAAGGTGCTGTTCTCCACGCCGGTCAGGAAGAAACCCGTGCTGGCCGTGCCGGTGGATGCGACGTTGTCGGTGAGTGTGGTCTGGTCGGCGGTGGCGATGTTGAAGCCGTAGAGCCCGTTGTTGTACGCGTTGTTGCTGAAGAACGTGTTCAGGTTGGAGTTCGTGCTGGAGAACCCGTCCAGCACATTGTCGCGTGCATAGTTGTCGGAAAGGATGTTTGAGACCGACTGGGAAAGGAGGTAGCCCTCCTCGCCGTTGGAGTACGCGGAGTTGTTGGTGAGGTTGTTGTAGTCCGCCTGGAGGAGGTTGAAGCCATCCACAGTGTTGCTGAAGGCGGTGTTGTCGCTGACGTTGTTGTAGGCCGAGCCCTGGCTCATGTTGACGCCGTAGCCGTTGGAGGACGCGGTGTTGTTCTCCACCACGTTGGAGGACGCGGCGGAGATGTGGATGCCCGCGCCGTTGTTGGATGCGGTGGAAAAGCCGAGGGTGTTGTAGTATGATGAAGCGGTGATGGCGAAGCCGTTCTTTGGGTTGTCAAACGCGGTGTTGTAATTGATAGTGCTGCTATTGGACTGGGCAAGGTGGAAGCCGTTGAGGGTGTTGTTGTATGCGGAGTTGTTTAGGATTGTGGTGCTTATCGCAGATAGAAGGTAAACACCATATTGGGAATTGTTGTAGGCGCTGCTGTTTGAAACGGAAGTGAAGTTGGAGTTTTCAATGTCAAAACCATATGGAGTATTGTTATACGCGGAGTCATTGTCAAAAGTATTATAGTGGGCATTATCGGTGGAGAATCCCTTATTAACGTTACCAAACGATAGACTATGCTTCACGGTATTATTGTTTGAGGTAGTAAGGTAGAAACCCATATTTGTGTTGTTGTATGCTGAGCTTCCTGTGAAGGTGTTATTCTCTGCCCCCTCCAGGTAGAAGCCCGTATCCGAGTTATTGTACGCCGTATCATTCAAGTAAGTCGTGTTGGCCGAACCGATGCTGAAACCATAAAGGGTATTGTTGTAAGCCACGCTGTTTGAGATGACGTTGTTCCTGGAATTTGCAGGCAGGATGAAACCGCTCCCGGTATTTTGGGTGGTGTGCGCGATTACATTCGTAATGAAGCTGTCATTGGCGGAATTCAACCTTACTCCAAAGGAGTGGTTGGCCACGATGCAGTTCTGGAGCGTGACGTTGTATGTCTGGTACAGATAAATGCCCGTGCTGCCGCTCTCGTTCCCTGTCAGGGTTTTACTGTTGCAGTTAAGGGTGACGTTTGAGATGTTTATGTATATGCATGAGCCGGTCCCGCCGAATATGGAATTGCCGGTGATGTCGGCATCAACGGTGTAGCTACCCGGATTGGTTATGTTCGTGCAGGCAACAAACTGAGAAAAGCCGAAACCCATCAGCCCCAATAACGCCACGAGAACGAATGTGCGCCTGAACATGTGCTTCAAATCCATAATAAACATTATAAAGGTAGCGTCAAGGTGGAGTTTGTGGATAAGGGAAGGTTTTTAAACATTAAACACCGTGTATAACAACATGACGAATGATATTAGGTTTCTTGCAAGGAAGAGGTTTGAGCAGGGGAAGGATTTGCATTCTTCCGTTCCGAAGAATAGGCACGAGAGGAGGGCTGCGCAGAGGCATGCAAAACTTCTTGATGCAACGAGGGCGAGGATGGTTGGGCAGAAGAATCCCCATGTTGCTGATTCTGCAAAAGAAAGGCACGAGGATACTCTCAGGGCGGAGCTTGAGGCGCAGGAAATTCACCGCATGGGAACGAGGACTGGAAGAATGGCTGTGCTTGCGGCTGCAATTGAATTTGCAGTTGCATTGGCATGCGGCAGCGCCATGACCGACGATCAGGATGCGACAGATGCTGATGCCGTGCAGGAA
>JAGVON010000055.1 GCA_020052735.1 archaeon
CCCGCCCCCGGTGCCGGCGCCCCCGCCGCTATCCGTCCCGCCCGTGCCTCCAGGCAGCGTGCATCCGAACAGCAGTATCCCCAAAGCCAACAGTGCGATTATCTTGTTCATCTCAATCCCCTCCTGCTTCATTCCCCCATATCAATGTTTATAAATGTTATTCTTGTATTTTTGCACATGAAATATTCATTAGTGTTCCTGGCAATGCTGGTTTTGGCTGGATTCTCTTTCGCCGTCCTGATGACCTGCGACCAGGAGATAACCGCAGCGGGCACATACACGCCCACGGCGGACCTCGCCGCCACCGCCGCAAGCAACTGCGTGAACATCTCCGCCTCCAACGTGCTGATAAACTGCAACAACAGCGGCACGCTCCAGAGCATAGACGGCACGGGCGCAGCCAGCGCATTCTTCATCAACCATAGCGGGCTCAGCAACATAACCGTGAGGAACTGCGGGGTTTACAACTTCACGGATTACGGCTTCAACGACGACACCTATGGCGCGAACAACGTGACAATTATAGGCGGCGGGTTTTACAGCAATGGCTTCGGCGCGAAATTCGTGGGCAACGGCACGACCGTTACGGACTCTTCCTTCATCGGCTCTTCAGGCCACGCCCTGCAGATATTCGGAAACAATCCGGAGGTCACCGGGACCCAGTTCCAGCACAACGGCGGCACCGGCCTGTTGGTGCGGTGGAGCAACAACACGGAATTCACTGACAATTACTTCTATAACAATTCCGCAGGGCTCTCACTGGACGATGGCAACCAGAGCACCATCGCATACAATACTTTTGACGGGGACACCAACAGCTGCATTTACCTGGACACGCTTGACAACGCGGACGTGCAGAGGAACAACCTCACCTACTGCGGGTTCTACGGCGTGGAGGCCTACGACCTCCTCAACACCGAGTTCAGCAACAACACCATCCTCAATCCGTGGATGGGCGGCTTCTTCATCAACATAACAAACTATGACTGGAACACTAATGTGGACCTGCTCAACAACACGGTGAACTGGAGCTTCAACTACACCGCCACCTACCCCGACGCGGCAGGCATCGTCCTGTACAACGCGACGGACAGCGAGGTGCGGGGCAACATCCTTGCGAACAACAACGCCACGGGGCTCTCCCTGATAGGGCTTTACAACACCGAGGTGACCGGCAACCAGGTGAGGAACAACCAGTTCTCCACCGGCTCGCACGGCTACGGCGTGGCCATGCTTTACTCCGATGAAATCCTCTTTGAGAACAACATCGTGGAGGGCAACGGCTATGACGCCAGCACCACCGGGTTCGGCGGCATGCTGCTGGGCTCGGTCACCAATAGCGTATTCAGCTCAAACAACATCAGCGACAACGCGGAACGCAACGCGGGCAGCGGGCTGCCGTTCGGAATCGCGGCGCTGGACCTTGAGAACGTGACCTTTGACCAGAACGCAATCAGCAACAACAACGGCACCGGCCTTTTCCTGTCCGCGGACGAAACCACCGCGAACGAGGGGATTGAGGTCACGGACAGCCTGTTCGCCAGCCAGGCGGACGGGGTGACGATAACGGATTCCCCGGACCTGGTCCTGACCGGCAACTCCGTGGAGAGCAACCTTGGATACGGCGCCCTGGTCTGGAGGTGCAACGGCTCTCTCGTGCAGGACAACAGCTTTGAATGGAATGAGAACGACACCGCGGCGGGCATGTACCTCATTGACAGCTACTACGGCACCGTGGACACCAACGACTTCACCGGCAACGGGAACGGGCTTTACCTTGAGGACACGAACCGCACGAACGTCACGGACAACGGCTTCGTTGGGAACGGGGTGGGCCTGCTGGATTACCAGTCCGACGCGTTGCTCATATCCGGCAACATATTCAACCAGAGCACGAACCTCACGTCGGTCGCACTGACCTCGTATTTCTCCACATTCACCGGCAACCTCGTGCACAACAATACCTACGAGGGTGTGTTGGTGATAAATTCCATATATGTCAACGTCACCGACAACATCATACGCGACAACGACATGGCCAACAGCTTCCCCGCACTGGAGATTGCGGGGTCCAACAACACCGTTGTGAGCGGCAATGAGATATACGATAATTACCACGGAGTGTTCACAGATGCGTCGCACAACCTTACCGTGATGCAGAACGACATATACGACAATGTGGCAACCGGCATATGGCTGCACGACTCGGACGATGCGCTTGTTGACCAGAATACCCTCACGGGCGCCGCCTTGGCCGCCTTTGAGATTTACCTTGACGATTGCAGCGGGGCAAATGTGACTGACAACGACCTGCTCGCCGCCGGGCTAGTATTTTCCGGCATGGCGGGAAATGCGCTGGCCAGCTCCGAATTCTCAGGCAATACCGTGAACGGTGTGTACGGTATAGGCGTTACCCTTGACAATGGAAGCACCTCAACCACGATGGACTCCGACGTTGTGACAGGTGCGGTAGTCGGCTTTGTGATTTATTCCTCAGATGATGTCACACTCACCGGCACAGAGTCGTATGGCAACATTTTCGGTTACAGCCTTGATGACTATGCGAACGTGACCATTGTTGATGCGGTTTCGTATGACAACTCCGAGACGTGCCTGGAGGTCGCCCCGGGCAACGCAACCCTGGACAACTTCAGGGCGTGGGCCTGCGGCACATACATCAGCATGGACGAGAACTCAACCATAAACGCCACGGACCTCTGGGTTGGCTACGACAATACGTACGGCATCCATTATGGCGCGATTGTGATAAACGACACGACGGTGGTGGACACCGCCAATGTGCTGCTGGACAGGACATACGTGTCAATGAACTCCAGCGACACCAACGTGTTGGAGCTGAACGTTTCCGCGAACATCACCATCAGCGTGGACGGATGCAGCAACCTCCAGCATTACAATGCGAGCGGCTTCCCGCAGACGCGGGCCGAGGTGCTCGCAGGGAATACGTTCACCCCCGCATACTCCACGTGCGGCAGCAGGGCCACCGTCTTCCAGGTGCCCGGCTTCAGCGGCTACGCCGCGTCGGGCGTGACCTTGACTTCAACTGGAGATGGTTCCTCCACCTTTACCATGTCCGTAACCGGCGAGAGGGCTGTGGGCGAGGAGCTAACAATCACCGTGCTTGACGGCACCACCCCGGTGAGCGGCGCGGACGTGAAGGTGTTCTACTGGCTGAACGGCGTCCTCCAGGTGCAGGACCTGGGCAACACCAACTCCCAGGGGAAGGTGGCCTTCACGCCTGCCTTTGCGGCCTCTTTCAAGGCAACCGCAACCAAGAGCGGATACTCCGAGCAGGAGGCGAGGTTCATAGTTTCCGCCGCGGCAACAACCGCGTGCTCTTCCGATGCGGACTGCGCGGCGGGCAGGGTTTGCACCGCCGGAATGTGCGTGCTTGAGGCGCAGGAGCAGCCCGCAGAGGAGCCGGAGCAGCCGGCACAGCCCGGCACGGAGCAGCCGGCAGGGACGGCGGGATGCGCCTCCAACGCGGACTGCGCCTACAACGAGGCGTGCAGCTCCGGCAACTGTGTGGCAGTCCCGGCGGGCGCGTGCGGCGAATATTCCAACCACGCATGGATCGGCTACAACTGCTGCGCGGCCGGTGACTGCGGCGTAGGGTATGCCTGCACGAACCACAACTGCGTGCAGTCCGGCCCCACTGAAGCCGAAGTGCCTGGCACAGGCGGGGCGGCAGGCCTGCCTTCATCCGCGCCTTCGGCAAGCGGCGGCACGCCATGGCTGCTTGTGGTGGTTGCGGTGGTGATTGGTGCGGCCGCCGTGTGGTGGCTCTTCGTGAGGAAACCCTGAGCCAGGGTTTCCCCTTATCTTTTATTTTTGTTGCGCTTAACGGAAGGGCTGGGCGCTCTAGGCATATAAGATTAGCAGCAGGGTTTCCCTTTCATTAGGCAGGCGCAAGCCGCGGCTAAAACAAAAACAGGGCTAATGCTCCTTCCAGGCGGGCATCCTCATGAGCGATTCCCTTGCCTTCGCCTCGGCCTCGTTCTCGGGCACGCCCTGCGAAACAAGCAGCTTCTTGCCGCCCTCAACAACCTGCTCAAAGGGCTTCAGGATGCCTTTCTCGTCCGCGCAGTATCCGCAATAAGGTATGCCTGGGTTCCCCAGCGCGTGGTCCTGCGGATGCGGTGTTGGCATCCCGCAAGAGAAGCAGCGGGCGCTCTCCGCGTCCGGCCTTGAGAATGAAATCAAATGCCCGTCCGGGTCCGCGACCATGAAGTCCTTCGCGCCCCACGACCTGTCCGCGAGCTCCTTCACTATCGCGACGCCCCCTGCCTTCAATTCCGAGTAGTATGCGTCCATGTCCTCGTATTGCGGGAACTCCACATAATGGATTGCGCCCGCGCCCGGCTCGGTTTCCTTCGCGAACCTGAAGTTCTCTATGAGCCCGTCCCGCATGTTCCCGAGGGGCTGCAGCATGAAGACCGCGCCGAACCTGCTGAAATTCGCATATTTGGGGAATTCCCTGTTCGGCATCACCAGCTTTGCCGAGAAGCCGAGCATGTTCTCATAGAATTCTATTGATTTCCTCATGTCCTTCGTGCCGAGCATCACAGAGATTCCTGCCATTTCCTCACCCGCCACACTTACTGCAATAATGTTATTAACATTTGCTTTCCGTGCTGCAGGCGGATGAAAATATGTAATCAGGGCGCTTTCAGTCCACGACGAGTATGCCTACCTGCCCCTGGGTCCTGTATTCGTATACGCCGGGGCGGTTGAATTTGTAGGTCCAGTTCATGCCCGGGCCAAGAATCTGCTGGCCGAACACGCCCTCCATGCTGAGGATTTGCGCGCTCCCCGCCTGGTTCGTCCAGGTGACGGTGCTGCCGGAATTCACCACCATGAACGACGGCACGAACCCGAATGTCCTGATTTTTATGAGATAAGCGGTCTCGTTGGAGCCCTGCGCGAACATAGCGGGGTTTGCGAACCCCATAAGGAGTATTACAAGGAAGCACGCGAGCAATGAGTACCAGAACACCTTTTCGTTGGCCGCCATATATACTAAAGGAAAGAAAAGATATAAAAGCCAGAGTTTTTTGGCGCCCTCAGATTTTCTGGAACCTGTCCTCAAGCTTTTTGAGGACCTTCGGGAGCGTGGTGTACTCCATGTCCTCGGGGCTGAGGCGGTGCGGCTCAAACGGCCCGTGCCTCCTCATGTAATCCGCAACCTTGAGCGCCGTCTGCCTCGCCCTGTCAAATGCGACGTCCGCGAACGCGTCCACCGGCCCGACCAGCTGCCCGTTGTTGAGCTGGAACCCAAGCGCCACCACGCGCGGCGGGCCGTCAAACCTGGTGCAAATCGCATCCTTCATGCCCACGGGCATTATCGGGCCGTTGTGCGAGCCCCTCATCCATCCCGAAACCAAATGGGGGAACGCGAACGGCTCCAATATCTCGCCCACGGAGGGCAGGCCGCTCTGCCCGCGCACAATCGCGACGGGGTCGTCCTTCCCCACGTAATCCCCGGCTATCTGGTATAGCTTGTCCGTGCTCACCACGGCAGCCGCTTCGGCCGTGGGCACCTTGTTCCCCGGCCCGGGATAAACCCTCTTTATGACGTATCTGCTCTTCGCGCCTATGAGCGCAAGCAGGCCGTACAGCTCCTCCGGGCTCTTCATCATGACCTTCTTGTGCCCGAGCACGTCGTAAACCTCAAACGTGAACCCGCCCTGCATGTTCGGGTCCACCACCAATCCCGCGGTTGAGAACGGGTCGCCGAACATCCGGAAAACAGGCAGGTTGAACGCGCCCGGCTCGGTCTTGTCCATCAGGAAGCAGACCACGGGCTCCGCGCCCCTTTCCACGAATTCCATCTCGGCGCATCCGGGCCCCAGCCCCTTCACGTTGCCGGAGAAAGCGTCTGAGAGCATGTCCTGCCCCGCGCCGTACAGCTTGAGGGACTTCGCCTTCTTCGTCCCTTCCATAAAGACGTCCCACGCGAGCCCGTGCACTTCTTTATTATCTATTCCCTTGTCGCTCGTGATTACCAGGTCAAGGTCGTCGCCGCAGTTCGCCACGTAATAATCTATTATTTTTCCATTCTTTTTCGCCTTGCCCAGCATCTCGCGCGCGATGTCCATTATCGCCGGGTGGCACAGCTGGTGCCCGCAGTAGCTCCCCACATCCGCCTTTATGATGCTTATAGTCGTTTTCATAATTCCCAACCCTATGCTTCCTTGTTCTCCCTGTTCTCCCCGCCCTCCGTGGGCACGCTGAGCACCTGCTCGCCCCTGCTCTTGTCCCTGTAAACCGTCACTCCCTTGCACCCGAGCTTCCATGCGAGCATGTATGCGTTCTCCACGTCCTCAACCGAGGCGGTGGTGGGCATGTTTATGGTCTTGCTGACCGCAAGGTCTGTCCATTTCTGGAACGCGGCCTGCATCTTTATGTGCCCTTCCGTGGATATATCATGCGAGATAACAAATATATCCTTAATGTCCTGCGGGATTTCCTCTATTTCCTTCAGGCTGCCCCGGGTTATGATTTTTTTCATTATCTCCGCGCTGTATAAGCCCCTCACCTTCAGCACCTGCTCAAACACGTCGTCCGAATAGAAGAGCTTCGTCCCGTCCATCACGTTCTTTATGTACGCGAGCGCGAACGCGGGCTCTATGCCGCTGGACGTCTCCGCAATCATGGATATTGTGCCTGTCGGCGCGATGGATGTCACTGTTGCATTTCTCATCGCATCATATTCCTTCGCCCACGTGCTGTCCGCGAACTCCGGGAACGAGCCCCTCGCCCTGCCCAGCTCGTGGCTCATCTTGCGCGCCTCGGTGGTTATGAACTTCATTATCTCCTCGCCCACCTCCAGCCCCTTCGGGCCGTCGTATTTGACGCCCATCTTGAAGAGCATGCGCGAGAAGCCCATCACGCCCAGCCCCACCCTCCTGTGCCTCAGGCTCATCTCCCGGATTTGCGGAAGGGGATAATTGTTCAGCTCCACCACGTTGTCCAGGAACTGTATCGCAAGGCGCACCACGTGCCTAAGCCGGTCCCAATCCACTTTTTTCTTCCATTCGCCCTTGCTCCAGTCCAGCTCCACAAATTTGGAAAGGTTTATGCTGCCCAGGTTGCACGACTCAAAGTCGGGCATAGGCACCTCGCCACAATTGTGCACGATGAGCCCGTTCGCCGAGAAGGAGTGCGTTTCCGGCTCCGTGAGGTCAAACACTTCTTCCGTTCCGGCGTATTCAACCGAAGCGACCGAAGTATCTATGTTATCTTCATATATGCCCTCCGGCTTCAGCGCATCAAACTTCCTGTTCTTTGCGGATACGCTGAACCCGATTTTGTCCATGAACCTGAACATGCTCGCCCTGCTTATGATAAGCTCGTGCTGCGCCCTGCAATTGTAGGTTTTCGGGTTCCGCTTTGAGTCCGGCAGGATTTTCGCATGCGCCCCCCTCCTGTTTTCATAGACGTTTGAAAGCACCCCGAATTGCAGCAGGAGCACCTGCACCTGCTTTAGCAGCTTTAAGGAACTGGAAGAGAGCCGCACGCTCACGCCCTTCTCCCTGCTCCCCTGCGCCGAGCCGTCCGCACCGAATAGCGCGGAGAGGTAGTGGCGCACGGATTCCTCGTCCATTGAGAAAACGGATGATGGAACCTCCTTCTCATGCGCCTTTGCGTAGGTTACGCCCATTTCGTTGAACATCTTCGCAATTTTTGAAGAATACTTGAGCCGCGTCTCCGTAGCGTCCTTTCTCGCCTTTACCGGCTCGCCATTCATCCTGTCAAGGTATGCCTTGAATAGCGGGAGCATCTCCCCCTTTTCCTCATCCCCGAAATAGAAAATCACGTCCTGCATCCCCTTGGACATGTGCCCATCGCCCGTAATCCACCCAAGCATGAGCGCCATTTCCCTGTCCACATGCACCTTCCCGAATTTTCCGCCTTTCTGCAGGACAAGGCGGTCCTCCTTCGTAAGTTCCTTAACCTGCTTCCATCCGTTTTCCGTGAGCATCTGGTGGTCCGCGGTGGCCCTCACCCCATACCCCGCCTGCGTCCTCACGTCATAAACTTCCTTCTCCCCCGTCTTCCCCGCCCACCTCACCGGGTGGTATTCCCCATCCGAGCAGATTATGTGATGCGGATTATGCACCTTGGATATCTCCGTGAGCCCCTCGCTCGTGGTCACGAACGTCCCCTTCGCGATGCATGGGTTCGTGGCGTTTATCGTGTATTTCGGCGTGGGGTTCGCCCTGTTTATCGTGTCCATGAAGAGCACGCCGGGCTCCGCGGACTTCCATGCGCTGTATGCGATGAGCTTGAACAGCCCCTTCGCGTTTATCCTGCGCGCCGGCTCCTTGGTGCGCGGGTTCATGAGCGCGTATTCCTCGTCGTGCTCCACCGCCTTCATGAATCCGTCGTCCACGCCCACGCTGATGTTGAAGTTCTCCAGCACGCCCGGAGTCTGCTTCACGCTTATGAAGTCCTCTATGTCCGGGTGCCACACGTGGAGGACGCCCATGTTAGCCCCCCTCCTCTTTCCGCCCTGCTTAATCACATTGGTGGCATGGTCAAACACGGTCATGAAGGAAATCGGCCCCGAGGCCACGCCCGCCGTTGATTTTACGAAATCCCCCTTCGGGCGCAGGTGCGAGAACGAGAAGCCCGTCCCTCCCCCGCTCTGGTGGATCAATGCGGAATATTTTATGGAATCAAAAATGTCCTCAAGGGAGTCGCCCACCCCCAGTATGAAGCAGGCGGAGAGCTGCCCTATGTTCGTGCCAGCGTTCATCAGCGTTGGCGAGTTGGGCAGGAACTCAAAGCCGGTCATTATCTCGTAAAAGGCGTTCTCGTAGAACTTCACCGCCTCGTCGTCCCCTTCAAAACGCGCCTCCGCGGAGGCGATGTACCTCGCCACCCTCCTGAAGAGCTGGCTTGGCGTCTCCTTCACGCTCCCCATTTCGTCCTTCAGAAGGTACCTCCTCTGCAGCACCTGGATTGAGTTCATGGAGAGCTTGAGGTCGTCCTGCACGCCCAGGATTTTTTTCATGTCGCGCTGCAGCGCCTTCCTCTGCCTGTAGAGTATGTATGCCTTCGCAGTGGCGGCGTGCCCCTCCTCTATGAGCACCTTCTCCACTATGTCCTGCACATCCTCCACCGAGGGGATTTTGCCGTCAAACTTCTTCTCAATCTCCTTCACTACTTTTTTTGCTATCGCGGAGGCCTTCTCCTTGTCCTTGCCGCCCACGGAGACCGCGGACTTCCATATCGCCTCCTCAACCTTGTTCGCATCAAAAGGAACAACCGACCCATCCCTCTTCCTTACCTTCTCAACCATCAGAACACCCACCCTAATTCAAAAGCGTTCAAGTATAAACGAAAACACTTTTAAACTAAATCAGCCGCTCTCGTGCCTTTTGCCGTTTTCCGTACGCGGGCGCGCGTTCCCCTTTTAATGCCTTTTGCGGAAATAGGGCGCATGAGGCCCGTGAAGAGGTATGCGGCATGCTGCCCGGAATGCGGACACTGCGTCAGCGCGGGCAATCGCCCCAACCCTCTTTCAAATTTTCCTTACCTCAGGCACACGCATGAGATGTTTGGCGGGAAACTTGTGTGCCCCAATTGCTCAGGAGTAAATGTAATGAAAAGCAGGCGGGTATGAGAAGCAGCATCCAATCCTTAGCCGCCCCCCTATTGCGCAACGAACGCGCCAACAACCCTTAATTTCTGGTTGCTCGGGTCCAGCACTATTATCCTGTCGTGGCTACGGAAAGAGAGGGGAGTGTCGCACTTCAATTCCGCATCCGAAACCCTGCACTCCAAAAATTGGAAATTCAGGCAGGCATGCACCTTCCTGTTCAGGTCGTCCTTGAAGAACGGGCTTTTCTCAAACCTCCCGATCACGGACGCATCCACCTTGTTTTCCGCGCGGAAGCTCATGAGCTGCCCGCGCTCTATTTCATCCCCCTTGTAGGAAATGCCGAACCTGCTGCCCTCCCCGCACTCCTCCGCATCCTTGTCGTTCAATTGTATGCTCTTCACTTCCACATTCTTTTTCCCGGGGAAGAATAGAAGCTTGTCATGCTTTTTCATGCTCCCTTCTTTCACAAGGCCGAGGGCGACGCTGCCCACGCTCTTCACGGTGAAGGCCTTATCTACTAAAGCAAAAAGCTCTCCCTCGCCGCCCGCCTCCACGTCCGCGTTCAGTATTTTTTCGCGCGCCTCCTCAAACGTCGCGAACTTTTCGTATTTTTCCAGCACTGTTCCCTTCACCGGCAGCGGAATGGAAGTTATCAAAATCCCGCGCTCTTTTTTCGCCGCCTCAAGCGCGACAATCATCTCGCCAACGAACTGGTTTAGCGCATCCACCGCGACCACGACCAAATCAGCCGCATAAATGGAATATACGAGGGGCTGCACCTTCGCAGGATACAGCGTCGGCTCTATTATGGTCTTTATCTTCCCCCCATAATTTATGGAATAGAAGCTTATGTCGTCCTGCCCGGTCTCCTTCCCGAGCGCCTTGCAGATTTCCTTCCTTTTCTCCGCGTTGTCGGATATCACAGTGATGAACATTTTGCTCTCCCCCTAACGTCCTGTTCTCTATGGGCAACCTTTATTAAGCTTATTTCGGAACCTTGGGCGTATGGTGGGTTTCCGTTCCGGAGGGGGAGATGCATCCTTATCCATAGCCGTGCTTATCCTGTTTTCCCTTGCCCTCATGCCCCAGCCCGCCATGGCGGTTCCCTTCATTGATTTTGTCAACCAGAGCCCTGCGGACATAAGTGCGACCAACCTGTTCCGCACCACCGTCAACATGACCTACAATATTACCGATGCCACCGGCATAAACGCATCATCCGTAATAATGTACCATAAGACCAATTCCTCTGATATGGATGGCTTCATGTACGTGAACGGGACATTGGAATTGGGCTGGACGGCCGAGGGCGTATTCTCCATAACCAACGTCTCCGAAATATGGACGTTCAGGTGTGGGGACCATTTCATTTATCCGGGAACGTTCAACTATGACCAATTTGAGATGCAGGCGCTCACCAAGTCCGCCTACGACCTTGACGAGGGAGACGAATACGTGAAGATACAGTTCCTGAACGTCTCCAATGCAAAGGCATTTTCCTTCCTGATGTTCTATGCGCAAAACCAGACCGGCAGCAGCCAGTCGCTGAGGATGTATTACTGCAACTCGTCATACGTTTCCGGAAACCCTGCAACAAACAACAACTGCCTGAACATATACAACCTTCTCAATAGCGAGGACTTCAACGCCACCGGCGGAAACAGCAGCTACCATGTCATCCCCTTTGCCATAAATACGACATCCGGCATGGTCGGCGGCGCGGGCGGCGTAAAGGTGACCAACACATCATATTTCCTGCTGAGGGGGCGGCTCGGGGTGAATTCGTGGAACGTCTATTACATAACCAATGTTTCCAGGACGGACGCAATCCAGTTCACAACAAACAACGGCGGCGCGTGGAGCAACCTTTCCGGGACGGTGGATGCCCACCTGCACCAGTATGACGGCTCGGAGGCATTCTGGTATTATGTGTGCGCCAACAATTCCGGCACGGGAGAAGGGAACTGCTCGGAGGAGCGCTACGACCTCATAAACCTGAGCGGCATCCCGCCGAGCCCGCCTTCGGTCTATTCGCCAGCCGAGGATTCTGCTTTCAATGCCAGCGTATCCATCAACTACACCGCCGCCCTCTCCCCCAACGGCTACGACATAATCTTCTACAACATCTCCCTGTACAATTCGGACGAGACGTTCAACAGCACAATCTACACGAACAACTCCCTTAACCTGAGCTACCTGTGGAACCCGGCGGGCATTGCGGATGGCGAATACATCATCGCAGTGGAGGCGTGCGACAACCAGAGCCAGTGCTCCACCGGCTTCAGCGGGCTGTTCAGCATAGACACCGGCGCCCCGTCCGTAAGCATCCAGTCCCCGGCAAGCACGCCGATATACCATTCCGTCCCCATAGCCATAAACTACACGGTTTCTGACGCGCATCCGGATTCCTGCTGGTATGAGCTGGACGGGGGCGCCTCCGTGCCCCTCCCCGGCTGCCTGAATTCCAGCCTGGGCACGGGCAACGGGGGGCATTCCCTTGAATTGTTTATGAACGACACCGCGGGCAATGTGAATTCCTCAAGCGTTTCCTTCACGGTGCAGGTGCCTGGCCAGCCCGGACAATCGGAGCCGCGGCTTTCCGCGGAATGGGAAAGGGCGTGCCCCGGAAATGGGATATTGATATCCGCTTCGGGCGGGGGAGAACCGCTTGAAGGGGTGGAGGTGCGCCTCGTCCTGAGGGAGCCGAACGCCGGGGAGATTGCAAGGGGCATCACTGGTTCGGATGGCTCCATCCTTTTCAACGCCCCGATAAACGGAACATACAACGCATACCTTGAGCTCTCCGGCTACACTTACGACAACCCGCTTGCTTTCGCATACACGACGTGCGCCCCGGAAGGGGCCCCGGAAATTCCTGAATGCAAAGAAAATGCGGACTGCACCATGTCCGAATACTGCGGGGCGGGCATATGCGTGCCCGTGGAATGCGCCTGCGGCGTCATATCCAGCCACGCCTGCGACGCATATGAATGCTGCTCGGATTCCGGGTGCCCCACGGGCTTCGCATGCGATGGGAACGAGTGCGTGGAGAGAAGTGAATGCGCCTCCGACGCGGACTGCGCGGGTGGCAGCTGCTCAGGGGGCAGGTGCGCCGCAGAAACCCCGGAGCCCGGAACAGGCACGCAGCCATCCGGTTCAGAGCCGGCAACGGGCAGCCAGCCATCCGGCACATCCCCGGAAGTCCCCGGCACCCAGCCGCCCGGCACATGCGCCTCGGATGGTGATTGTGCGCCCGGCTTCGGCTGCGGGGGCGGCTCATGCATAATCATCGGGGGAACTCCTGCAGCAGGCGCGGACGGGGCGGTTTCGCCAGGAGGCGTTGGAACGGTGCAGCAGCCCGCATCCGGTGAGCTGCCTCTGCCATGGTGGGTGATTCCAGAGGCGATGGCATTCGGTGCGGTCACGTTCGCCGCCGGCGCCTATTCCATGCACTGGTGGATGAACAGGAAAAGATAGGGGCGCATTATGCTTCAGGTAAAAGTGAGGATTTTCCAGCCGTCCATTGTGCGGAACCGCCTAAAACTCATGGGCGCGCAGTTCCTGGGCTCTTGGACCGAGAAGGACACCTATTTCCTCCAGCCGGCAAACTGCTTCCTCAAGATTGAGCGCACCAAGGGCGCGGCTTCCCTCGTGAAGATGTGCAGGCAGGGGGAGTGGGGGCTTAAGAAAGATATAAAGCAGCTTAAGGATGCGGGCAGGAAGGAGAAGGAATTGGCTGAAAAGCTGGGCGTGGAGAAGGTGATTGAGAAAAAAGTGCATTCCTATTCTTATGGCGGCACGTGCATCGGCATCCATTCCCTTCCCGCGATTGGCGACTTCCTTGTGCTTGAGGGGAAGCTTTCCGCCGTGAAGCCCATCCTCAAGAAACTGGGGATAGAGAAGCCGGAGTTCGTTTCGCTCGCATTTTCAGAGCTGGCATAGGCGGATGCGCGGGCGTTATATGCATTTATTAATCAGCAGCGCGCTAATCTCCATACGTGATGACAAGAGGTATTTCCGAGCCTTCGGGCGATGACGACAAGAGGGTCGTCTGATATTATTATATACCTCCCCCCCGATGCCTCCTTATGGTAGAGCAGCTCGTTACCGTAGGATTGGGCTTCATAGTGCTCGCCTGGATAATCCAGGCATACTCCTCATTTGTTTCAAAGAAGGGGAAACCCAACGGTTTCCACATCGGTTTCATCTCCTTCTACGCGCTGGGCGCATTGATTCTAGGATTTGATGCTTATCTCTCCGCGTCCGTATTCCCTGCGGCCGCAAATATGCTCTCCGCCCTTTTTGCCGCCGTGGCGTACTACGTGGCAAAGTCAAAGTAAGTGGTTAAACATGTATATTTATAAACCCTAGCGCAGTAATAAGAATGCAACCCTGCAAATAAAATTGTGGGTTTGCCAAGCAATTTTGCCCGCCGCCCCATACGGGTGTCGGACAAACCCTCCAATGCTTGTTCGCTGAAAGGCCTTTCCGACCAAATCGGAGGGGCTTTTCGGCTCTTATTCATTCTCTAATCTTCCAGATGTTTTCCTTATCCATTTATTACTTTTTGTGCAGAATACCTATCCATGGGGCGCTTTGAGCGGACTACCGAACTTGACCAAGATGGCGTGTTTGCAATAGGCCATACAGTCACAGATACGGAAACCGGCCACCAGGAACATTTTGGCGTTGATGGCCTCACACCCTTAGGGAGAAGCATTTCCGATGGGGACGGCCATATGACGCACATCAGTTCCGATGGCTATACCTGCCTCGGCCACACGCACACGGATGATGACGGCGACAGTACGCATACGGATGAAGATGATCTTATAGCTGTCGGCCATACAGACCATGAACCAGACCGGGATGTCCACACCGATGTGGATGGTATTTCGTCACGTGGCTCCTCCGTGCCAGGCGGTAGCTCAGGATTCCAGCATTTCTATGGTTCCGGCCCGGATGATGAATCTGAGGATAGAGAACCCCGGAGCGGGAGCGGCGCATCATCTTCCCGCGATTCCGGCCAGAGTTCGGGCGACGGGTACGATTCCGATGACGACTACGATTCGGACTATGAAACTTCAGGCAGCGCATTACAGCAAGCCACTTCACGGACAGTGCCACGTGGGGTGGAAACCAGGTGGGAAACCTGGTACGACTGCTATGGCTATCCGATTGCCGTAGAGGTCTGGTACGAACTGCAAAGGGACGAGCGTGGGAATTCGGTATATGCCCCGCGGCTCGTTGACCCTGATAAGGCGTGTCGGCAGACCGAGGAAAATGCTGCCCAGCGTGATTCCGAAGAAAGCGCATTTGAAGAGCCTTTTGAAGGAGCCACGCGGTGCCGCTCCCAGCCCTGCAATGGTGACGCATGGGGGTGGGCATTATGTGCAGTGCTTGGGGTTGCCATCGTAGCCGGCACGACACTTGCCCTGGTCTTTGGCCTCAGAAATCGGAATGAAGCTTCGGATACATATGTTAGTCCTCAGGCATCGCCTAGCCAGATTTCCGAATACGCTAAGGACTTAAAGTTGCTGCTTTTGCAGGAACGGCTATTTTGCCGCCCTGATGGCGTCCAAGGACCGGAAACCGATTTGTGTGATATGACTGAAGAAAGTTTATCCGATAAGATTGTCAATTCTCCCCCGGAACTGGATAATAATACAATAGATACTTTTGGCATAAGGTTGCTGCTTAAAGATGAACGGATAATCTGCGGGATTGATCGTATCCAAACAATACGTACTGGGGTTCGCACCACTGATGGCTGTATCCAGGCCGAGCAGGAATTAGATGACAAATTAGGCGAAATTCATACGGATTTTAATGATATGGATAATCTGGATAGAGCATTATTGTTAGCCTCAGAGCTTCACTCTTGCCGTCCTGGCATGCCTAGGTCAAAGGAATGCATTCAGATTGGACAGATATTGGGCGAGGAAAGCGGTGCATCTGTGGCAGTAGAATCAAACCCTCAGTATGTTGCGCCCCAACCCAGCGTTCCAGAACCCAGGCCAGTATATACGCCTCCCCGCCGCGCCCACCGGGCGAGGCCAGAAGAGGTCCATCCCCGCCCCATCAATCCGCCGCGCAATCCGGTTGAAACCGAGAGGGAAAGGGTCACCCGCGTATTGAGGGGGTGGAATCCCGGATTGTCCGATGCTGAATTGAGGGCACGGGCTGGGGCACTAGGGTCGCTGTTTGAGGATGGCCAAAATTCGCGCCCCTCGGCGCGCGGCCCGGCACATGTCCCCCCCGTCCCACCCTTTCCCCCACCCGTCCCATACGACACCCCAAGATGGAGGCCACGCGCGGAGCCGAAACGTGAGCAATATGCGCCGCAGCCCCGGCAGGACTGGCAGAGGCAACGGCGTTAATTCCTTTATTTATCCGTACACTATAATGTTCGCCCAGATTCTGCCCTGTGAATACCCCGCGGCCGTTTCAACTACGTAAATCCTGTACTGGTGCTGTTCTGGCGAAACCCAATAGTAGCTCTCGCCGGGGCATATCTGAGCCCTATCATATTCAGTAATGTCCGCCCCTTCTATCCCTACAATCCGCACGAGGGCGCAGTATTCCCTGTCCTGCGGCGCCAAATCTTCCAAAAGAAGCGTATATGCTCCGAACCTTATCCCGGAATACTCCTTTTCCGTGGCATTCTGCCCCTCCTCATCCACGGTATCCACGCTCTCCGTGGTGAGGTTCCATTGCCCCATTTGCTGATCCGAATCATCGTTTCCGGTTTCCGGTTCCCCGTTCCCAGCACCAGTTGCGGGCTGTCCGCTTCCAACACCCGCCGGGGATTGCCCGCTTCCGGTTTCAGGTACCTCGCTTCCCGGCCCAGTGCCTGCTGTAGGTTGCGGTGTGCCGGATGCAGGCGTGCTTCCCGGAGCAGCCGCCGGCGCACCGTTTCCATCCTGCTGCGCACACCCTGCAAAAACCAGCAGCACAAATGAAATCAAGATTATTGCATTCCTCATGCCTTCGCTTCCTTCACCAATCTATTTTAACCTTCCCTCCCCATCCATCCACGTGAAGAACCTGGAAATCGCCCGCATCCTTTACGAGATTGCGGACATGCTGGAATTGCAGGAGGTGCAGTTCAAGCCCCGCGCGTACAGGCGCGCGGCCCGCTCGGTTGAGGAATTATCAGAAGGGATAGAGGAATTATACAAAAAAGGGGGAGTGCAGGCGCTCCGTGAAATCCCCGGCGTTGGCGAACATATTTCCACAAAAATAGAGGAGTTCATACGGACTGGAAAACTAGACTATTACAGCAAACTGAAGAAGGAATTCCCCATAGACCTTGAGGGATTGGGAAGGGTGGAGGGGCTCGGCCCGAAGAAGGCGATGAAATTATACAGGGAATTGGGAATCCGCAATCTGGAGGATTTGGAAAAGGCGGCGAAGGCGCACAAGATACGGGGAGTTGAGGGCTTCGGGGAAAAGAGCGAGGAAAAAATCCTCTCAGGGCTCGGGCTCGCAAAGGCAGGGGGAGAAAGGATGCTCCTTGCGCGTGCCGTGCCCATTGTTGAGGAGCTTACCTCAAAACTCCGCACCCTGAAGGAAATACGCCGGGTTGAGGCGGTCGGCTCCTTCCGCAGGAGGAAGGAAACAATCGGGGACGTGGACTTGCTGGCCGTCTCCAATTATCCGGAAAAAGTCATGGATTTCTTCACCTCCGTGTACAAGGATTCCTCCATAATGTCCAAAGGGCAGAAGAAATCCTCAATCCGGCTCTCTTCCGGACTGCAGGTGGATTTGAGGGTATTCTCCGAGGATGAATTTGGCTCCGCGATGATGTATTTCACTGGCTCCAAGGAGCACAATGTGGAGCTGCGCAAGATTGCGATTTCCAAAAGGTTGAAGCTCAGCGAGTATGGATTATTCTACGGAAACAAAACCCTGGCTTCAAAAACCGAAGAGGAAATCTACAAAAAATTGGGAATGGGCTACATAGAGCCGGAGATGCGCGAGAACATGGGGGAAATAAAGGCGGCGCAGAAAGGGAAGCTGCCCCGCCTCGTAGAACTGGAAGATGTGCGCGGCGACCTGCACTGCCATTCGGAATGGAGCGGCGACGGTTCCGGCTCTTTGGATGAGCTTGCGAGGTCTGCAAAATCCCTCGGCTATGAATATCTTCTAATCTCCGACCATGGCGGGCCGGAAGTCCGCGTGGTTAATGGTCTGGACGAAAAACGCCTGCGCGAACAGATGAAGGAAATAGATGCGCTCAACAAAAAACTGGACGGGATAACCCTGCTTAAAGGCGTGGAAACAAACATCCTCAAGGATGGAAAAATAGACCTGCCCAATTCCATCCTAAAAGACCTGGACATCGTGCTCGCATCAGTGCATTCCAATTTCTCCCAGCCCGCGGAAACGATGACGAAAAGAATCATATCCGCGATGGAGAACGGGCACGTGGACATAATCGCGCATCCCACCGGAAGGTTGATTGGCTCCCGCCAGCCCATCGCGATGGATTTTGGAGAGGTGCTGGACGCCGCGAAAAGAACAGGCACCTTTTTGGAGATAAACTGCCAGCCGGAGAGGATGGATTTGGACTTCCTGCATTTGATTTCCGCAAAAGGAAAGGCGAAATTCACCTTGGGCACGGATTCGCACCTCCCTTCCCAATTGCGCTACATGGAATTTGGAATTTCAAATGCGCGCAAGGGCTGGTGCGAAAAGAAGGACCTGCTCAATTGCTTATCCCTCAAGGATTTGCGCAGGACAATTGGCTTCTGAGCCCGTCTCGCAACCCTTTTAATTTTTGCATCATAAGCATTTCCCATGAAATTCTTTGAAAAGAATGTGGGGAATTGGGACAGGGCAATAAGGGTTGTGCTCGGGCTCGCGCTCCTTTACTATTCTTTCACGTCGCTCGTGCCGCCCTGGATATACGTTGGCATAATCGTTGCCGCAATATCGCTTTTCACCGGGCTGATGGGCACATGCACGCTTTATTCCATCCTGAAGATGGACACGCTCGGGAAGAAAGGATAATAAAGCAGCATGGAAACTGATGGGTGTGAACTTATGAAAATTGCAATCTTTGCGTTCTGCCTGGCGACCTTGCTTATGCTCGCAGGGTGCGCTTCGGGCTCCATGAGCAGGGAGCGTGCCTACGAGCTGGCGCGCAACAGCGAATGCACGCAGGGCGCTAACCTCACCGATGAGGCGGGGTACGACCAGGAGGACGGCGTGTGGTGGATAAGGATGCAGGCCTCATGCAACGCCGTCTGCATCATAGACCAGAACGGGACCGCGAGGGCGCAGTGGATGTGCCTTGGCGCGCAGCCATAGATAATCATACAAAACCCCTGCAAACCACAATCAATTTAAACCCCTCCATGCCCTAATTAACCTATGTCAACAGCAGCCAGGAACATCCATCTCATAAGAACGGAAGCAGGCAACAACATGCTTCCTCCCTGCAGGAGGGTGCTTGTAAGGTTCGGCGACCACTACGTCCCGAAAGAGGCGCGCGACCTCGTCCCGGGCGACAGGGTTCGCTGGAAGAAGGAATACGTCCAGAAGACGCTGGACGAGGTGGATGCGGTCCTATCCAATTGCAGCTCCAGGTACAACTGGGCAAGGCAGGCCGTGATGGAGCAGAACACCGCCCTCGTGTGGATACCCAAGCTCAGGATACTCCTTCTGGAAACCGAGCGGGAAATAACCCGCGC
>JAGVON010000069.1 GCA_020052735.1 archaeon
CAGCAGGAGATGATGAGGCGCTCCGCGATAATCTCGCAGAGCCAGAGCGAGATTTCCGAGATAATCTCATCCACTTTTGAGATGCGGAGCAGGACGATGGACGAGCTCAACCACGACTGGGACAATTACATACTTGGTATTGAGGATGTGTATGACACTGATACGGGCAGCCATTACATAGTGGACAGCGGCTACAACTATTATTGGATTGACGGCGAGGGGAACATCTACGGTACGGACACCGCGGAGAGCCCGCTCCCTTACGGGAATTTGGAGCTGCTGGACTGCCCGAAGTGCTGATGTTGGCATGCTGAAGGAGCTGGATGCAGGGTTGCGCATTCTCATCGCATTGCTCGTGTTCTCAGGCATCCTCATAAGCATGGCGACAATCATCCTGCCCTACCTGCTCGGCGGGGATTTGGGGCTGGGCGAGCTGGACGCGATGGGGAGGGTTGCGTCCTTCCACGCTGAGGGGCTTCCCCCCAATGCCGCGCCCGCGGATTCCCCTTATGTTGTTGCGCTCTCCGTGAGCACTCCCCCGCTGGAAGCGGCGGACTCACTAAAATTGAGGGTTTTCGGGGAGGGGAAGGAGCTCGGCGAAATAGATTGCCTGGAGGGCATGGAGAGCTGGGAGGGGATTACGCAATTGGAATGCAATGCGACAATTCCGTATAATTACCAGAACTCCGAGGGCTACAAAATATACGCGGTTCTGGAGGGCGGGGAAGGGGAGTATGCATACGGGCCGCTGGGCATGCGCGCGGATTGGGGCGCATACGAACAGAATTTCTGGGGGTTCTCGTGGGGAACGGTCCTTTGCGCTGGGGCGGCTTTTCTCCTCCTTGTGATTCCGCTTGCCCTCGTTGCATGGTGGATTTCTGGAAGGACGAAGCATGAGGAGGGATATCCCGGGGAATATTCGCTCGCGACGCTGTTTTCGCCCTTCTCTGTGAAGAAAGGGATTGGGGAGAAGGTGCATGCCGCGATGGTCTCCCCGTATTTCTGGGGCCTTGAGGTTCTGGGCATTTTGATAGTAATATCATACATGGCGCTGGAGGGCGGGGTGTGGAAATCCTGGACCGCGCTCGCCGCGTTCGCGATTTCCGGGCTGCTCGCGTTCATAGTGCCGTTCCTATGGTGCTTCGCCTGGTGGTATGCGGACTACAAGGAGAGGGAGCCGCTGCGCGTGCTGGTGACGCTGTTCCTGTGGGGCATGCTCGCGGCGCTGATGGCGATAGGGATAAACTCCATCATGGGCGTGCTGTTCGGGCTGGTGGGGCTGGGTTTCTTCACCGCCTTCCTTGTCGCGCCGTTTGTGGAAGAGACGTTCAAGGGGAGCGGGCTGCTCATATTCGCGGGCCACCATGAGTTCAATTCCGTGGAGGACGGGATAGTGTTCGGCTTCACGATAGGCATGGGCTTCGCGTTCATAGAGAACTGGATTTACCTGATGCAGAACCCGATGGGCGCGGACCTGTTCGGCTGGCTGCTGCTGTTCCTGCTGCGCTCGGTGATGTTCTCGGCGAACCACGGGCTGTATACGGCGATTACCGGCGCCATAATAGGATATTTGATTGAGAGGAAGTTCGCCTACCCGGCGCTTGGATTGCCCATAGGCGTGCCCATCGCGGCGTTCTTCCACGCGATGCACAACTCCGGGGAGATGGTGGTAACGCTGCTGGGCATGGGAGGGGTTCTGCTCTACTGCTGCGTGCTCATGCCGCTGTTTGATTATGGCGGGCTGATATTGCTGGGGCTCCTTTTCCTGCGCGCAATCCTTGGGAAAAAGTGAAATGTATTTAAGCAGGGCCCCGCATATCCTGGATGGGGATGGATATGGCATTTGATTTGCTGTGGATTGCGGGCGGGATTTTTGCATTGATCATCATAGCGATGAGCATCAGGATAGTGAGGCCCGTGGAAAGGGGGGTTGTGGAGAGGTTCGGGAAGTACCACCACACTTCCGAGGCGGGCATAAGCTTCATCATTCCGTTCGTGGACAGGATGATGAAGGTGAATATCACGGAGAGGATGATAGACGTCGGCTCGCAGAACGTAATCACGAAGGACAAATTGAACGCGATCGTGGATGCGGTCATCTATTACAGGATAAAGCACGCGGAGAACTCGCTCTACCAGGTTAACGACGTGAGGAGCCAGCTCATGACGCTGGCGCAGACAACGCTCCGCGCGGTCATAGGGCAGATGTCGCTCACAGAGGCGAATGAGAACCGGTCAATAATCAACACCAAGATAGAGGAGATACTGGACAAGGAGACGGACAACTACGGCGTGGACGTGCTGAGGGTGGAATTGCAACGGATAGAACCGCCGCAGGACGTGCAGGATTCCATGAACAAGGTCGTGAAGGCGGAGCAGGAGAAGATTGCCGCGCAGGACCTGGCCACGGCCGCGGAAACCAGGGCTGACGGGGAGAAGAGGGCGTTCATAAAAGTCGCGGAAGGGAAGAGGCAGAGCGAGATACTGGAGGCCGAGGGGCACGGGCAGGCGATAGAAAGGCTTGCGAAGGCAGATGCGATCAAGATAGAGGCGCTCGCGGCAGCCGAGGCGAACCGCGTGCGTATCGTGAACGAGGCG
>JAGVON010000051.1 GCA_020052735.1 archaeon
ATTTTATTTCCTTAAGCGAAATTGTTCTGCCGTTCCTATATTCCTTTATCGCATGCTGAAGGTTCCGGATATCCTCTTCGCTCATGCGGTCACTTTCTTTTTCCATTTGATTGCCGGCTTTATTTGGCGGTAAATAAATTAGAATGTTTCGGGCGGGGAAACGGTTAAAACCAGAAAAGATGCAAGGGAAAACATGCGGCACGCTGTTGAACAGGCGAAATCCGATTCTGCGAAGGGAAGGTTCAGGCTGGCTCCGGACGCGGCGGAGAAGCTTGCGAACTCGCCGATAAAAGATTTGCAGTTGGTGAAGCGGCTTCTCTCCGTGGGCTCGCTGGATTACAGGGAGCTGAGGGGCTATCTCGCGACCGGGGAGGTGAAGAAGCTGGTTGAGGCCCTCGCGAAGGATGACGGGCTGTTTGGCGTTTATAGGGAGGCGCTGCGCGTTCCCGGAGTTACGAAATTAATCGCGGAATTCCTTGAGAGCAAAGAGGGAATAGACAGCTTCGTGATGATGGGCCGCAACGAGAGCGGGCTGAAGCTGCTCATAAAGCTTGGGCAGGTCCCCGAAGGGCGGAAGGTCGCGAAGCACATGCTCCTGAGCCCCAGGAAGGGATGGCTTGCAATATACCATATAATGAAGGGGCTGGAGCAGGCGACGCCGGAATCCGAGAACAGGGCGCCGGAGGTCCCTTCGTTTGGCCTTTCGCATTGCGCAAAATCCGCGGAGCCGGCGAAAGAAATATTGCCCCTGCTCAAGGATCCGGGAAAGGCGAAGGCGGTGTTCGCCTCGCTCTCGGAAAATAGGGAGAATGCAAACCTGTGCTGCAAGGTGCTTGGGGACCGGGAGGCGAGGGGGGCCATTTTTGATCATCTGACCGGAGACCCGGTGGCCGCGGTCGGAACCTTCAGGGAATTGTTTGCTTCCGAGGAACGGCGGGGCCTGATGAAGCAAATATTCAGGAGCGATGGGGGCAGGGGCCTGCTTCTGGAGCTGGCCGGGGATGCGGTGGGCAGGGCAATAATCATTTCATTGGCCACGGTCCCTGAGGCGAGAAGGATGGGGCTGGGGATTATGATAAACCCGCGCAACTGGCTGTTTGCCGGCAAATTGGCAAGCGCATATTTCAGGGAGCCGGTGACTGGCGTGGAGAAACAACCGGCAGAAGCGGAAGGCCGGGATATTCCGGCATAATCATAGGAGCGCGAGCACCCTGTCCGTCGCCCCCTGGACGAATTCCATCGGCTGCTGGACAAGCTCCCCTGCCAGCGCCTGCACCAGGGCTTCTGCGAGCCGGGCTTCGCCCGAAACTTCGGTGATTATCCCCTTGTCGCGCAGTATCTTCTGGAAATCATATTTCGGGTTCAGGCCGGGCAGGTAGGCGAGTGTGGCCACGCCGCATATCCGCGAAGTCATCAGCGTGTTGTTGAACGTCCCCACCACCAGGTCGGCGGCGCGGTAAAGCTCCATCTCGCTGTATTCGTTTTCAAGTTTTTTCCCTTCTGCTATTTTCGGGTTGTGCACCACCTTTACGAGATGCGGGGTTTCATATTCAGATGCCTCTTTCGCATCCGCATACCTCACCGGGTGGGGGCGGATAATCAGGTTTATCTTCATCCCTGCCATTTCCGCAACCCGGTCCAGGGCTTTAAGGAAGGACCGCAGCACGCTCTTCTCGGTGAATCCCAAGTCTGGATACCCCGACGTGGTGTCGCTCATGAAGACTACGACCTTGCCGTCAGGATGGAAATTGGAAAAGACTGGCTTCCTGAGGAGCTGCGCCCGGGCATTCGGGGAAATCCTCCCGAAATCCTCCGCGACCCTCTCAAAGAACGGGTTTCCGGTGACCGCCAGCACATCTGCCGGGAAACCCAATCCAAGCATGACGCCCCTCTGGTACTCGTCCACCACAGCGATTTTGTCCGGCAGGTGGGCGAGCGGGCCCGTGACGGAAGAGCGTGGGGACGGCGCGGAAAGGTCAATGATGCTGAACCTCTGCAGCTCGTTTGCATGCGAGTCCACGACTGCGACCGCAGGTATGCCCATCTTTTTTGCGATTCCCCAGAGTATGTGCTCAAGGGGGTTTGGATAATCTATTTCCTGTACCTGTGTCCCGGTCAGGACGGCTGAAAAACCCTTCCTTTCCATGATTTCCCGGCATAATGCATGGGAGACGGGAGGGAACAGGAGTGGCTTGCCGCCAGGGCCGAGGACCTTTGAAACGCGCGGGAGGACTATCGGCTTCCGCTCAAAATCTGAAGCATTGCTGCCTGCCGCCCCGGCGAGCAGGACCGTTGCGCGCTGCTTGAGGCGGTTGGCTGCAGGGCTGATGGCCTGCGCGCCTCCGTTCATTGTGGATGCGCAGAGGATTGGTTGGCTGTTCATATTCAAATAAGTGGTAAGAAATACTTATAAATGGATTACTCCCACCATTGCCCGATGAAATAGACCTTGGAATCGTCCTTTGAGAAAATGGGCGAGTGGGAAAGGAAGCCGGGCGGGAAATATGCGGGGCTTATGTCTTGGTTGCCAGTCCCGTCCGCATTGATTTCATAGATGTGGTATTTTCCCTCTTCCCCTATTGCAGCAACAACGTATGCCAGTTCATTCCCGGAATGGGACCAGCTTGCGAGCCCCTGCGCGTATCCATTTTCAGTGAGGCGGGTTTCGCCGCTCCCGTCGGAATTTATTACGAAGAGGTTGTAGGAGCCGTGGGCGGTGTTCGGGTTTTCCAGGCGCTCAAAAACTATTTTTGTGCCGTCCGCATTGAGCCGCGGGTCGTAATCCCCTATGGGGAGGTTGGCGGTCCCCCATGTGCCGGCATTTTCTGGGTTGGTTATTTGGATGGGGGAAGTGCCATCCGCATTTATTACCCATATTTTGAAATCGGAAGTGAATACTATCCTATTTCCTGCCCAATCCACGTCCGCGTCATGGGTTCCGGAATCATAAAGGAGCCCGGGGCTGGAACCGTCCGCACCCATCACATAAAGGTCAAGGTCGCTTCCCCTAAAGGAAAGGAAAACTATTTCTGTGCCATCCGGGGACCACGCGGGGTAGAGGTCCCAATAGGAATTGGTTGTGATTCTTTGGAGCCCAGAGCCATCCGCATTTACGGTGAATATCTCTAGATTTTCATCTGCATTTCCCCCGGTCTTTTTGGCGAACACAAATTTATCTCCTGCGGAATTGAGCCTCAGGGCGGATGCCTGTATTTCCTCGTCCGTGCTGTAAATCAGCTCCACATCCTGCGTCGCCAAATCCAGGGAATAGATGCCCCATTTCCCCTCGTGGGGGACGGATTGCGCGGGCTGCGGAACCGGTGGCTGGGTGCCGGAAACTGGGGACGGGGTGCCGGATGCCGGCTGCTGTGCGCCGGAAACAGGTGGCTGTGTCCCTGGCGTGGAAGCCGGGGTTTGGCTTCCGGTGCATCCTGCGGATGCAAGCAGCGCGAACAAGAAGAACGGAATTAGATATTTCATGGGATTATTGGGACGGGCAGGAATAAAAAGCGTGGGGGGTGTTCCCGCCTTCCGGCGTGCTGAAATCACACCCTTGCCAGCCGCAGGCTCTCCTCGGGGAACATGAGAAAGACCGAGAGCGGAATCTTGTTCTTCCCCAACTCGTCCTTGGTAAGATAAACCACCCCGTCTTCCTCCTTCTTTACCTTCCCGAACTTGCACTCCAGCTTAACGACCCTCTTCCCATAATTCACGATGAAGTCTATCTCGCCGCTTCTCGTTTTCTCAAAGTGCGCATGGCGCCGGATGTCGAAATCGTTTTCGCCGGTTTTCCGGTCCATGTGCTGGACTATTGCGGAATAGGCGCTCATCTCCGCCAACCGCCCCATGGTGGTGGAATCCAGGCCCGCAAGCCCGATGGAATTGATTTTCCTGCTTTTGAAAAGCGCAACCCAGTAGATGAACGGATCGGTGAAGTAGATTTTCTTGTTTCTGGGCGCGCCTGCACCCGCCCTTTTGTGCTTCTCAAGGTAATCCAGCACGAACATGCTCCTAAGCAGCTCAACATATTCGGAAACAGTTACGTGGTTTACTCCCTTAGCAAGGGAACTCCACGAAACTTCATTGGTGAGAGCATCGGCAACCCCGTCCATAACGAGGGTTGAGGTTTCGGGGGAGCGCTTCTCCTTCGCGAGCTCGCCGTCTATCCATGCGGAATAGACGGAAAAAAGCTCCTCCCCGAGAGAGCCTTTGGAATGGAGGGCGTTTATTGCCCTCACGAAGCCGCCGTGCAGGAAATAGCGGTGCAGGACAGGATTCAGCTTATCCATCTGTGCGACCGCATCCTCTGGTTTTTTTGCATTTATCCCGTAAAGGAAGGCAACCTCCCTGAAACTCAGGGGATAATAGCGAAATTTGTACTGTCCTTCGGCCATCCTGCCCGGAAGCCTCTCGGCTTTCTTCATTATGTTTATGGAACTGGAGCCAGTGAGCACGGCGGACTTGCCTTCGAAAAATCCTTCGTCCGAAAGCGCCTTTATTGCCCTTTCCCAATCATCCACCGCGCTTATTTCATCTATGAAGATGTGTGCCGGGTTATACAGGCCGTTCACCAGCTTTGCGGTCTCATAAAGCTCAAACCTGTCCTTCACCATCTCTGCATTGAGGTAAAAAACGCTTTCCGGCTTCCCTTTCTCCAGAAGCTTTGAAATTCCCTGCTTTATCCAGGTTGTTTTTCCGACCTGCCTCGGCCCGTAGACAACTACAGAGCCCTTTTTCCCGGGAAAGTATCCGGTCCTTTCGTATACGTAAGTGTATTTCGCAAGCTGCTTAAGGTGCTTGTCCTGCTTCTCCCAACCGGGATTCCTCCACCAGGGGTTCTGCGCCGCGATATCCTCAATTCTCATGATGATATATGAAAAGTAGCATTTTTATTGCTTGCTATTATTGAAACTCTGATTTCATTAATTACGTATTTATTGAAGTTGTGATTTCAATAGGTAAATCTTGCCGTCGAAACAATATTATTAAGTTTGTCATCAAATAATAGTTAACGATACCTGATAATAGTCGCTTGTCCTCGTCTTCAGGAGTACGCAGATTATTCCTTGCCATCCGCCCGGGCGGAATGGTGAAGAGATATGTCAGGCTGCAAAAAGTTCCGGGCCCAAAACCCAAGATATTTGAATTCAAAAAAATTTGACTATAAGAATAGAAAATCTCCGGCGTCCGGAAACCGGATGGCAGAAGTGGGAACTTCTGCCAGTTATCGCGAAGCGATACGGAAACCCGAGACGGAAAACTCCCGATGGGCCCACGGAGATTTGAACTCCGGACCTTTCGATTATCAGTCGAACGCTCCAACCTGGCTGAGCTATGGGCCCTATTGATGAGAAATTTATATGGGTATGAAATGTTTTAAAAGGGATTTACACGCGGGGAGGAAAAGCTTAAGAACTGAATGTGGTATTAAATAACCTTATATGGATGCTGGAATCCTTACCCAGATTGAGCAGGTACTGCCCTGGCTGAGAGTGATGGTTTCGGAAGCCCTTGGGCTTAAGGCCGGCTCCCCCGAATGGCACGCCGCGGTTGAGAGGGTGCAAAGCTGGCTGGACAGGATTGGCCAGCACCTGCTCCGCGAAATCACAAAATGCGAGAAGGACCCGGTTGTGAGGGGCGAGGCCGCCCTCGGGCTGATCCGCCACGCGGACAAGGACGACAAGCTTGGGATTGATGAGAAAATCCTTACCATGAGGTGGCTCTCCCAGGACAAAAGCTTCCATTCGCTCGTGAACGGGTATGCTGCTGAGGTGCTGGGGCGCCTGGAAGCCAGGCACAGGCCCTGGGAAAGGGTGTTCCGCGACAAGGATGCGCCGTACGCGGACAAGGTGGATGCGGGCATGGATTGCATCGCGCATGCATACCACACCAAGAAAGTGAAGGTGCTCTACAGGATTGCGTTGGATTTTTCCATGCCCATGGAGGCCAGGGTTGAGGCGGCAAGGAAGTTCCAGTTGCTGGTCGCGGCCGGCAATAACGGAGGCGAGGACCCGCTGGAGATTGGGAGGATGGCGGCAAACCCGAACCTGCCGGGCGGTGCGGGCATAAGGCAGATAACCCTGAGGATGGACGTTGGCGGAATCGGCACGCCTGCCGGCTGCCGCGAGTTCGTGAAAATGATTGCGGACCGTAGGCGCGCGGACGAGGAGGCCGGCAGGACCAGCAAATTCGTGGTTCCTGATATTCGGAGGAAGCAGAATGGAAAGTGATGAGGGGAACCTTGTCGGCCGCCTGCGGCTGTTCTCCATGGCCGCCTCAAGCCCCCGCCTTGACTGGGGCTTCACCATGATGGCACACCAGCATATCACAAAACAGCTCCGGGGCCTGCCCCTCCCTGTGCTTGAGCGGCTCGCGCTGGACGAGCCGGACCGGGGCCTGAGGGGCTCTGCGGGGTTCATATACGCATGCAAGCTTGCTTCAGATGCCACGCTGGGCAGGCAGGTGAAGGCGGAAAAACTGGATGCGCTGGTTTCAAATGCGGGCACGCGCCCGGACGTCGCCGGGTACGTGAAGAGATTCCTCTCCGGCTATCTTGGATGGCCGGTGGGCAGATGGGAAATCCTGGTGGATGGGAACAGGCCAGAGGCGGAGAGAATCGGGGCATCGCAGGATATCATACTCTATTGCCGCGAGAAGGGGTACAGGGGAGTGCTGCACAGGATTGCCGGCGATTCCGGAATGCCCATGAAGGCGAGGGAGATGGCCACATGCGCCATGGTGGAGCTGCGGATTGGCTGGATGGAGCCTTCGGAGAAGGGCAAGGTTGATGTGCAGGCGGTTGCGAGGCAAATGCTGGAGGGGGGGGTGCGGGCCGGACGTGCCGGTGGACATCGGGATTGCATGCAGCGAATTCGTAAAGAGGGCCGGGGTGAAGGGCAAGGTTGAGCTTTCCTGGGCAGGGGCGAAGATGCCCGTTCCGTTGCCTGAGGACGGGAAAAGGATGCTGCGGGCAAAGCTTTTTAAATAGTGTTAGGAGATATATTATTATGGTAGATGAAACTTTAACCCAGAGGCTTGATGCACTGCTTGAGCAGTCAAAAGATTCAGCTGCAGCAGGGCGGGAGTTGCACAGGATGCTTCATGACAGCGGGCTGCAGGGCAACCCTGAAGTGGAGCGCTGGTTCACAAGAGAAATGGCAAAGCAGGAATTCGTCAAACTTAGGCTCGCTGCGCTCAATGCCCCAAATGATATGCACAAGAAGTGTGCCGGGCTCGCGCTCGTGAAGAAGGTGCAGGCAACGGAAGGGCTCACGCAGCACGAGAGGGTGGAGGAGCTCACGAAGATTGTCAGGGCCCCCGGCTTGCATGCGGATGCGAGGGTGGAGGCGGTCAAGGCGCTTGACCACGAGCTTGCCAGCACAACCGGCGGCATGGAGAGGCTGCGCATCATAAAGGTCCTGCTGCTGGAGCTGGGCGGCGCGCCGCAGCCGTTGAAGGAAGCGGTGGCAGAGGCGTTCGCGGAGTGCGCATTAGCCGTTGGGGGGAATCCCTATACGGTCAAGAGAATAATCCTTTCCGGGCAATACGGGGAAGCCATGTGCGAAAGAATCGGCAGGAAGCTCATAGACATGTATGTGGGGAAGGGGAATGCGGGCGATGTGGAACTTATCGCGGACGACCCGAAGACTCCATATAAGGTTGTGGCTTATGCGTGCGCGAAGCTCGGGCGCCCGGTTCCAGAGCCGCCTGCCATGAAGGCGGACGATGATACGATGATGGGGCCGCTTGCCAGATGGCTGGATAGAACCAAGGGGGCGGAAAGGGCAAAGGCCGCAAACGGGGCCCCCGATGGCGGAACGCCTAACGGCGGGAAACCCAAGGTTCCGATTAGGCGCTGAAAGCATTGGCCTTCATTTCGTAAGCAGATATGTGAGGATTAGCACAAGCGCTATCAGGCTCGTGAAGAAGAGTATTTCCTCAATCATGGGTAATGGTTATCCTTGCTTATTTTTATACTTTGCGCGGGAGATGGAAGCATGAAAATCGTGATTGCGCTGGGGGGGAACGCGCTAATCCTTCCGGGGCAGAAGGGCACTGCTTCCGAACAGATAAAGAACGTGCAGAAGACTTGCAGGCAGCTGCGCATCCTTGAGGAGGAGCATGAAATAGTTGTTACGCACGGGAACGGGCCCCAGGTCGGGAATTTGCTGATCCAGCAGAAGGAGGCGAACGGAAAAGTGGCGGAGATGCCCCTGGACGTTTGCGGGGCGATGACACAGGGCCAGCTGGGGTATTGGATGCAGCAGGAGATGAGGAATGAGGGGCTGCATGCCACGACCATTGTGACGCAGACGCTTGTGGATGCGAAGGACCCCGCATTTAAGCATCCGACCAAGCCGGTTGGGCCTTTCTATAAAGAAAAACATGAAGGGATGGTGCAGGATGCAGGGCGAGGATATAGAAAAGTGGTCGCTTCGCCCATTCCCGTTGAGATTGTGGAGATAGATGCGATAAAGGCGATGATTGCAAAGGGGCTTGTGGTGATTGCTTCCGGAGGAGGGGGGATTCCGGTCATTAGAAAAGGGGGAAAACTGGTCGGGGTGGAGGCGGTGATTGATAAGGACCGCGCGGCGCAGGTTTTGGCGAATGAGATTTTTGCGGATGTGCTGATGATTCCCACCGCGGTGGATTCCGTGAAGATTAATTTTGGAAAAAAGAATGAGAAGGAGATATGGGAACTGAGCGTTGATGATGCGGAGAAGCATCTTGCAAATAATGAGTTCGCGGAGGGGAGCATGAAGCCGAAGATTGAGGCGTGCGTCGCTTTCGTGAGGAAGGGCGGAAAGAAAGCGGTAATCTGCTCAATAGAGAATATAGAGAAGGCGCTGGATGGAAGGGCCGGGACTACGATTCATGCCTGAGTCGCTTCCAGTATTTCCGCCAGCCTGTCCGCGTCGAAAGTGACCACTTCCTCCGTGAATTCCACCCCGTCTGCCTTGGATGTGGTGGGGAGCTTGCAGTCTGCCAGCGTCCTTAGTATTTCATCAGGATGTTTTTCCGATATGAAAGCCAAAGCTCCAAACTCGTCCGCGGTAAGGCTCCTTTTCGGCTTTCTATAAACCAGTTCAGTGGCCATGTTCAGTATCCTGGCTCCTGCCGCCGCCTTCGCATCCGCATCCTTGGAGCGTGTTGCGACCGCCATGATTGCTCCGGTGTCTGTAAGGACGTCGAGTATGCCTGAGAGCATCTCAACCGCCTTTTCCCCAACTTTCGGGTCACCGTTCTTTGCGACGTAGGCAAGTGCCCTTTGGTTGTCGCCTATTTTCCCGAGCGTTGAAAGCGCGAGTTGCAAATCCTGTCCGCAAATCAGCCTTGCGAGCCCCCTATTGTTTTCCGAAGGCGCTGCTTTTCTGTCCGCGCCCTTCCCACCTGCCACACCTAGAGCGGAAACGGTGCCTGTCTCTTGTGCTAATGCCATGACACTAATATGTGTGGAGAAACATTTAAGTATGTAAGCCACAGAGAATATGGTTATGACTGACCACACTTATCGCAGGCCAAGGTTTTTCCCGGAACACATGGACCCCAAACGGGCGGAAAGGATGAAAGCCGTGGGCATGGCGAGACTGTTCGAAAAGTATGGCGGACCGCAGACTGAAATGGTTGCGCCACAGCCCGTGGTGTGCGAGCCGAGGGTGAAGAAAAGAAGCTTCTGGAACCCAAAGCAGGTAAGGGAGATGGGCGATTCGGAGCTGAGAGCCAGGGCAAGCCGGCTGGAGAGGACGGATAATATTATATCCTCTATAGGAATTGCGGCTATATTTGCAGACGCCATTGCATGGACGGGCCGCATAGCCTACGAAGCGGTGGTGAATGGGCTGGAGGCAGTCAGGGGCAAGGGATTTGACATGTTTGACAAAGCCGCGCTTGCGGGAGCGGGCACAGTAATACTCGTGCTGCTCCTTTCAAGAGTTAACCTGGCAGATGGGAAGGGCGAATGCTACAAGGAACTGTTGAAGAGGGCGGACGCAAAGAAACCGGAGTAATCTTTATGTACAGGACACTAACACCTGCCGGAACCCGTGATTTGGCCAGAATGGACCGGGTGCGAGTTGCCGCTAAGGCGGCATTCGGCAGGCGGATGAAAGACGATTTGCTTGTGGAGAGGGAAGTGCCGCCGGTGGTGTATGAACCTAAGGAGACGCCGAAAGAAAAAGCACGATGGCGCATAAGAGCCAAAAGGGCAAAAATAGCTACTTTTGTAGGTTCAGTGATTACTTCGGCAATGGCCGCAGGTTCATACTGTGATTTCCTTGGGGGCGGGCGTGGCTTGTATTCCCGCATTTTCGGCAACCTGGACAGCCCGGCGGTTGCATATATTTTCGGAGCTGCAACCCTGGCACTTGGAGTTACCCATTTTGTGCTGTACGTCAGAACTTACCGAATGGAGATCCAGGCAGCAAACGGGCAGGCGAAATAGTTTTAATCTCTCTTTGCTAATTCTGTGCATATGGCTGAAATAAGGCAGCTGCACGAGAAGCCTGTTTTTAGGGAAAGGTTCAAAGCTTGGAGATTCAGGACTTACGAAAGATTGCACCTGCGCAGTAAGCCGCGTGAAGTAACAGAGCAGGTACCGGTGCAAATGCCCCAGCAGAAAATGCAGGCGGCCGAAGAAAGGGTACTTGCCTCCGGGTTCCGTAAGCGCATGTTTGCCATTGTGATGACGGAACTGGGCAAAGCGGCTGCTTTCATAGGAGGTTTTTATTGTGTGTTTCAGCCCAATAGGATTATCGCGGCACTTGGGTTAGTTGGCGTACTCTCTGTGATATGGCTGGAGAAAGCAGGGGAAACCATAGATGAGAAAATCAGAAAGGGCATATGCGTCAAGGTTGAAGAGCTTAAAAGAACCTCAAATAGCTAGGGCGCTGGGATTTCGCAAGGGTTTTAACTTCTTTTTGTGAATTGGAAGCGTGAACGTTTTCAGAGGGCTTGAAGGGATACGCGGAAAGGGCGTGTTCCGCAACGAGGACGCATTCAATCCGGAATTCCTTCCGGACCAGGTTATCGGCAGGGAGAAAGAGGTCCGCGAAATCGCCTTCAACCTTAAGCCCGTGGGGGAGAAGAGGAGGCCCACTTCCATGGTTTTGTACGGCCCTCCGGGAACCGGAAAGACCTGCTGCACCCGTCATGTGCTGAAGGAGCTTACTGAATATACGCAGAGGGCGGAGCCGATTTACATTAATTGCTGGAGGCACTCCACGCGCACTGCTGTTCTCTCCGTAATATTGGAAAAGTTTGATGCAATCATGCCGCGGAGGGGCATAAGCTCCGAGGAACTGTTGCAGAGGACCGTGGAATTGATGAAGAAGAGCGGCAAAATCCCCATCATCGTATTGGATGAGGCGGATGCGCTCATAGACGAGGAGGAGGGCGGCTTATTCTACGATTTGTTGCGCATGGGGGAGACGGAGAAACTGAATGTGGGCGTGATTGCGATTACGAACAGGGAGGATATTCTCGCTTTATTGGATAGGAGGATTAGAAGCTCATTGATGCAGGCGGAAGTTGAGTTTAAGCGGTATGCCCCGGGAGAACTAAAAGAAATCCTAAAGGAGAGGGCAAAGGCCGGGCTGGTTCCCGGTTCGTGGGACGAGGAGGCGCTCGGGGTGTGTGCAGCCTTCGCTGGGAAGAATGGCGGGGATGCTCGCATAGGGATTACGCTCCTTTGGTTGGCGGGAAGGAGGGCGGAAGCTGGAAGCGGGCACATTACGGTTAAGGAAGTGGAGGAATCCAAGAATAAAGTATTGCAGGAAATAAAGGAAAAGAAGGCGGAACTGCTTGACGAGAACGACAAGGAACTGCTGGAATTCATAAAGAAGAAGGGGAGGGCGACAAGCGGAGACATCTATTCCGCATTCAAGGGGGTGAGCGAGAGGACAATACGGGAGCACCTGGGAAAATTGGGGAGCATGGGGCTGCTTGAGATGGAAACGCTCACGGAGGAAGGGAAGAAGGGAAGGACGCGATTGTTCAGGGCGAAAATATAGTGGAATGGGCACGTTTAGCTGAACTAAACGATATGTTTAAAAATATTAAACAACTTGTTTAATCCATGAAAACACTTATCTCGACCAGAGGCAGGAAGAAAATCCTGAAAGAAATACTCTCAAACCCGGGGAAAGCATATGGGGTAAGGGAACTCGCAACAGCTGTGGGGGTTTCCCCGGGTGCGGTCTCCATATTCCTGAGGGCCCTTGAAAAGGACGGAATAATAAAGAAGGGGATGCCTGACCTTTCAAACCCTGAAGTTAGGGCGCTGAAGGTTCTTTTCAACGTGGAAACGGTGCGTGCGATTTACGGAAAATTAGTGAAGAAATTCAAAATAGGCGGAATGGGCATCTATGGAAGTTGGGCAAAGGGAGAGAATACCGAAGAGAGCGACCTGGACGTGTGGATCAGGGTGAGGAAGGAACCGCCGCCGCTGGAAACTGCGGAGATCAGGAGGATTGTGAAGGGAGGGGCGGGGGTTGCTAACGCAAGCATATTATTTGTTACCCCGGAAAGCCTTAGGGGGATGCGGGAGAAGGACAGCGTGTTCTATTCCACGCTCTTCCATTCCTTAGTGATTGGAGGTGAGGGGATTGCTTAAATTTGAAGGATGCGTCAAGGCGGGGATGCTGCGAACGATGCCGCCTTCCCCGGAACAGGCGCTGCTGAGCATGGAGAAGGCCGAGGAGATTCTTGAGGATGCGAAGGCGAACCTTGAGGAGGGAAGGTATAACGCAGCCGCGATGCTCGCCTACGTTTCCATGCTGAATGCCGCGCGAGCGGTGCTCTTCAAGGATGGCTGGAGGGAGAAGAGCCATTATTGCATAACACGCTACCTTGAGGCAAAGCACGGGGATGTGATCGGGAAGGAAATGGTTGTTTTATTGGATGATTACCGGGATACGAGGCACGACGTGCAATATTCCGCCGGGTATAATGCGAGCCCCGAGAAGGCGTCGGGCATGGTATCTTTTGCGGGAAAGTTTCTGGAGAAGGTCGGGGGCATATTGGAAAAGTAGGCGGTAGGGTCTGAAAATTGGTTATACCAGATGGTTTTAAACCAAAAGGTATAATTTTTATAAATAACATATGTTATTTTAAAATAACGAAGGAGCTGGGAAAAAAGGAAGGGCGAGGGTGTTCAGGGCGAAATTATGAAAATCAACAAGAAAAGCGAAACGAGGATGGAACTGAGGGATTACAACTGGACCTTTTTGCTTTTAGGGGGTTTCGGCCTGCTTTTTTTCATTGCAAATGTCCTGCTTTATCTCGCAGGCTATGGAGGGTTATCACTTCTGTACCTCGGCTTATCTGCAATAATCGGGCTGGTGAGCCTTTTCTTGTTGGCGGTGGCAAGCAGGCTTGAGGTTAATCTGGATAAGGAAGGGAATGAGTTTTCATTTTCGCAAAAGAAGCTGCTTGGCTCATGGGCGAAGAATTATCGGCTGGATGAGATAACTGGGCTGAAGCTGGAGAAAACCAGGTCCGGCTCCTCAATCTGGAGGGCGCACACCCTCAGATTCTCATTCAAAAAAGGGGCGGAATTGCCCATTACACTTGCATTTATGCGGGATAGCAGAAAGATGGATACGCAGATTAAGGCGCAGGCGGAAAAGATAGCGGAATTCTTAGGAATTAAGCTGGAGATTGCCGGTTATTAGTGGTCTTTTGCGTCATCCCGCGTATTTTTAAACGGTTCCGCACATATATATCCAATAGAGAGAAATCTCGCGCGAAGGCACCCATTTAAACCTTTGCGGAAGAAACCAACATATGGGTTCGGAAATCAAAGTAGGAGACGTAATGTCAAAAAATGTCATCTCCGTGACCAGGGACGCCAGCATCATGGAAGTCGCTAAGCTGATGGAAAAATACAATGTCGGCTCCATAGTGGTCGCGGACAAGAAAAAGGCCGAAGGGATAATCACCGAACGGGACATCGTTAGAAAGCTCGTCGGTAAGGGAAAGGACGTGTCCGAGGCGAAGGCCTCGGACGCTATGAGCTCCCCATTGAAAGTGATAACGGCTGAGGCGAGCCTTGAAACCGCCGCAAAGGCGATGAAGGAATACAGGATAAAGAGGCTCCCTGTCATAAGCGAAAAGAACGAGCTCGTGGGGCTCGTGAGCGAGGGGGACATCATGAAGGTGTTCCCTGCGGTCGTGGACCTTTTGGAAGAAAGGGCCGCGGCTGAACGTTGACATTAACCGGCTGCGCATAGGATGGCGGCGGGAGCACAGCAATGACTTGCCCGTCAACAATGCGCAGCTTCCTACTAATCTTCGGAACCCGTGGAGAGAAGAGATGCTGCTGAACGTGAAAGTGGTTCCCAATTCGCGGGAATTCAGGATAGAGAACAAGGGCGGGGAATGGAAGATTTCCCTGACCGAACCCGCGGACAGGAACAAGGCGAACATGGAACTGATAAAGAAATTGGAACGGGCAACCGGCAGGCGGGTGAGAATCCTGCGCGGGGGCACGGGAAAAAGAAAGGTGTTGGAAATTGAAGGCGAAGAAACGGAAATCCTTGGATTACTCGAAAATGCATCGGGAGCGTAAGGTGCTCCAGAACCTCATGGAGGACATGGGCGGCTGCATTGCGATGGTTGAAGGAAAAAAGGATGCCGAAGCGCTCCAGAGGTACGTGGAGAGCGTGATAGAGGTGTCCGGAAGGAACAGGAACGCCTGCGAAAGGGCCGCAAGGGAAGGGGCGAAGGAAATCGCGGTGCTCACCAACCTGGACGACAGGGGGAACGAGCTGGCTGAAGAGCTTAGCGGCGAGCTGCGCTCATGCGGCATAAAGCCGAACACATTCCTGCGGAGGAAAATAGGGAGGGTGCTCGGGATTTCGCAGATGGAGAACTTTGAGAGGAAGTTCAAGCAGAGATTGAATGAGACAAAACCTTAGATGAAAACTAGGTGAGACATATGGCAAAAACATACATTGACACGGTAAAATACCTGATATATGCTGACGTTGAAGTGGATGGGATGGTGGACAAGCCCGACGTGGTCGGCGCAATCTTCGGGCAGACGGAAGGCCTGCTCGGAGAAGAATTGGACCTCAGGGACCTCCAGAAGAACGGCAGGATAGGAAGGATAGAAGTGGACATGCACAGCCGGAGCGGCAGGACGCAGGGGCAGATTAAGGTGCCCAGCTCCCTTGACATGGTGGAGACCTGCATCATAGCGGCCGCGGTTGAGACCGTGGAGCGCGTGGGCCCGTGCGAGGCGCGGATAAAGATAAGCAAGGTTGAGGACACCAGGAGCATAAAGAGGGAGCGGCTCGTGGAGAGGTCCAAGGCGATACTCAGGACCCTCGTGCACACCGAAATCCCGGAGAGCCAGGAGATAACCGACATGGTCAGGGAAGAGGTGAAGGCGGGCGAGATACACGAATGGGGGCCGGAGAAGCTATCCGCTGGCCCGCACATAGAGAAGTACGAGGCGATAATCATAGTGGAGGGGAGGGCGGATGTGATAAACCTCCTCAAGAAGGACCTCCCGAACGTGATTGCGATAGGGGGGGCGAAGGTGCCCCAGAGCCTGCTGAAGCTCTCCCGAGAGAGGGAGGCGACCGCATTCCTGGACGGGGACCGCGGCGGGGACATAATCCTCCGCGAACTCGTGAACGGCGGCGTGGATCTGGACTTCGTGGCGAGGGCGCCCACAGGGAAAGAGGTTGAGGAGCTCACGCGCAAGGAAGTGATGAAGTGCCTCAAGACAAAGGTTCCGTTTGAGCAGGAGAAGGAGGCGACGCGCGCAATCGTGAGGGACAAAATAACCCCTTACCAGTCGCGTGAGGACCGGACGAAAATCGCTATGAGGAAGGCGGAGATGGACGCGCAGTATGCGCGCGAGAGGTCCTCGCCGACCATACGCGAAGTGGCGAGGGAGGTGGAGTCCGGGAGGCAGGAGCCGGCCGCATTTGAGAAGAGGGTGGAAGACGCGCCCGCGCTCGGCGAGATAAGGGGCATGGGGAGCGACCAGCCGGAGCCGAGGGAGGTTCAGGAGAATGCTCCGAAGCAATCTGCACCCCCGTCCAGCGGGTTCATAGGCAGGCACACGCCCGGCCCGCAGCAGGGCTATGGCAGCCCGCGCCCGGCATATAACGCACCGCAGCCGGCATCCGGCGGAACGCACAGGGAACCGGAAACCGGGGAGTCCGGGCCGGCACCTTCAAGCAAGGCAATCAACAGGGAGGACCTGATTGAGGAGCTGAGGGGGCTGAAGGGCACGATGAAGGCGCGGCTTTATGCGGAGGACTATTCCCTTATGAAGGAGCTCCCTGTGCGCGAAGTGATAAAGAGCATAGAGGAGGCGTCCAGCATCCACGCCATTGTCTTTGACGGCATAATAACGCAGCGGCTCGTGGACCTCGCGCAGAGCAAGGGCGCGAAGGTGCTGGTGGGCGAACGGCTCGGCAACGTCAACAAGAGGCCCGAGGGCATTGAGCTGATTACGAGGGGCAAGTGAAGCGGCCATGAAAGTTTACCTGGAAACTTACGGATGCACCCTCAACCAGGCGGATTCCGACATAATGGGGGGCATCCTAAGGCATGCCGGCTTTAAGGTGGTGAAGAAAGCCGGGGATGCGGATGTTGCCGTGCTCAACACGTGCACGGTGAAGGGCAGGACCGAGAACAGGATTATTTCTCGGATAGAGAAGCTGCACTGGGAGAAGAAAAGGATTGTTGTGGCCGGGTGCCTCTCCATTAACAGGAAGAGGGTGAGGGACGCCTGCCCGGGGGCCGTGCTAGTGCATCCGGGGGCCGTTTCTTTCATTGCCGAGGCGGTGAGGTGCGCCGCTGATGGGAAGGCGGGCGAATTCAGGGAGAACGCGGCAAAGGAGGGTTTGCCGCGCGTATTCACGAAGCCCATACTGCGCGTTCCCATACAGGAAGGGTGCGTGGGCAACTGCCATTTCTGCCAAACCAAGCTGGCGAGGCCTTACCTTATGAGCTATAGCCCGGGATGGATAAGGAGCTGGGTTGAGGAGGGGGTGAGGAAGGGCGCGAAGGAGGTGCAGCTCACGGGGATGGATTCCGGGGCTTATGGAATGGACATGGGCACGGATCTGGTTTCGCTCCTTAAGGAAGTGGCAGAGATGGAGGGCGAATTCAGGGTGCGCCTCGGGATGATTAACCCCGGGCATGCGAAGAAGATGCTTTCCGGGCTGCTGGATACATTTGAAGATAAGAAATTCTACAAATTCTTCCACCTTCCGGTGCAGACCGGAAGCGAGAAGGTGAGGGAGGAAATGAACCGGGCGCACTCGGTCGCGGATTTCAGGAAGGTTGTGCGGGGGATAGGGGAAAGGTTCCCGGATGCGTGCATTTCCACGGACATCATAGTGGGATATCCCACGGAAACGGAAGAGGATTTTGCGAAGACGATGGAGCTTGTGCAGGAAATCAGGCCGGACATTGTGAATGTATCCAAATTCGCCTCGCGGAGGGGTACGAAGGCGGCGGAGCTGGGGGAAATCCCCACGGACGAGGTTAAGAGGCGGAGCACGGAGCTTTCGGCGCTGGTGCGCAGGATTGGGGCGGAGAAGAACAGGGAATATGGGGGAAGAGGGGTGGAAGTTCTGGTTTTGGAGAAGGGGAAGGCTGGAAAGGGGGAATACGGAACTGGGAAAGGGGGGCGGGGCGAGAACTGGAAGGGAAGAACAAACAATTACAAGCAGGTGTGCATCCTGGGAAAAGCGAAAATAGGGGAAAGGATGCGCGCAAGGATAACCGGCTCAAACCACGGCTCTTTGTTCGGGAAAAGGATATAGAAGAATTACTGGATGCCGGCCGCCGTGTGCGCCATGCAAACGGGAGACTGGAAACTGGATGGCGGCTACTGCCTCGGCTGCTCATACACGATGATGTCAAAGTAGCCCAGCGAGGTTTTTCCGTCCTCCTTCATGTAGGATACGGCCCTGCGCATCCGGTATGCGCTCTGGGAATCTATTTCATCCTCGGGCGTACCCCAGGTGCAGACGCGCGTTACGCCGCCCCTGTTGTTCACCTCGTCAAAATAGACGGACACCAGGTAGCCGGAGCCGAACGCATCCGCAGGGCCGGCGCCATCAAGCCCATCAAGCAGCAGGCTGCAATCATCATCAACCAGCGAATAGTTTACGTGCGCATCCCTCCAGCCGGCGGTAATCCCGGGGGGCACGGGGGTGAGCATGGTTTCGGATATGCGGAACGCCTCCCTCGCGAGCATGTCGTGCGCCTGGTCAAAGGAGCCGTTTATGCCGTTCCAATAGGAGAAAAGGGCTATGGCGGTGAGTATGAAGATGGTGCCCCCGACAATCGCATCAAAGCTGAAATACTGCCCTTTGAGGAAGCTCATTCTTCAACCACCCCGCAATCCACCCTTATGGTTGGAGTGCTTTCATCAACCATGTTCGTGAACAGGAGATGGCCTCCGGCCTCCCCCACGTCTATGCTGACCGAGCCGCCTGGGGAGGGCTTGAAGCAGCCCCCGCTGCCCTGCTCATATTTTGCATATGGAATGGTATATAAGTAGGCGAACTCCGAGGTGGTGCCGTTCCACACCGTCTTTACGGTGGAGACGCCAGTATCCCCGTTCGTCTGGAAAATGAGGCTGTACGGCTTCCCGTCAACGTTCTGCGGGAAATAAAGGTCGTAGGTGAAGCCCTCCCCGCCCCGGTATGCAACAATCGCGGCGTACTGGAACTTGTACCCGAACTCGCGGAACATCTGGGATTCGCGGAGGGAAACCTCGCCCCTCTGCGTGAAGTATGTGAGCGTGTATGCCATGACTGCGATGAGCAGGAATACGCCTGCGTACACGAGGAACTCAAGCGCGACTTGCCCTTTACTGCTTCCCTTCATAATCAAACCTCACTACGCCCCCGTCGTTGTAGAAGCGGATGGCCATGAGCCCCCTCTTGTCCGTAATCTTCTCATCCTGGTCGTCATCCGCGAGCTTGCCGAAATACGGATAGGTGACCTGCGTCTGCGCGCCGCCGGACCGCAGGGTGAGCACGACTTCGTTGCCCGTGAAAGAAATCTCCTCCAGGCTGGACGGGAGATTTACAACAGCGACCTTGGAGGAGCCCTGCCCCTCAACCCAGACCTCGTTTATGGAATCCGACATGACACGCGCGGACGCGCTCGCCTGCACGCTGGCGAGGTCCTCAAAGCGCACCTGCGCCCCCACAAGGAGCAATATGAGTATGGGCACGAGCAGCAGCATCACTAGCCCTACGGTTGCGAGCATCTCCACAGATGCCTGCCCTTTCAGGAATCTATTCTTCGCATGCTGCCCTTCCATCGTTGCACCCTATGTTATCTTCGTCGTCGCTGTCCGTGACGCCGAGGTAATATTCCATCGCTTCGTCCGAGAGGGCGAAATGGCCCAGGTCGGAATTGGGGTTGCCGCACATCTGCGGGTCCTTGCATCCGGGCATGCCCCTTATCTTCTCCCCGGAAACATCATTGAAGAAATCCGTGTCCACGCGGCTGAGCCCGTCCAGCCCGGGGTTGTAGATGCCGCCCGCGTATTTCCCTATGAGGAATGTCTCTATCCCGTTCGCGCTGCTGTATTTGTATCCGTCCTTGAACATCCGCTGGAGGAAGGACGGCGCGGCCGGATTAACCATGTAATAGGAGCACCTGGCGAAGTCGCGGAGATTCTCCATGTCAAAGACCTCCACGTTGTCCCGCTTGTTGTCCGGGTCGTTGAGCACGTCCTCCGCGGAGTATTGGGCGATGAAGAGCATGCGCACTTCGTTGGGGGGGGCGCCGGGCTCGTGGTACCTGTACTTCCCGAGCATCTCATCATAGGCCTCATCTTCAAAATCTTCATATACCATGAATGGATGGGTTGTGTAGTCCGAGCCTCCCTCGTCTATGGACTCATCGCAGCCGCCTCCAGCCCGGGTTTCGCGCTGGACGGGGTTCAGGGTGTTGGACTCGTCCCCGCAGCTCCCGGGGTCTTCAGGCGCATCCAATAGGATGTAAGCCCCGAAGTTCTCCCAGCTGTCCACAAATTTTATGTCGGTATAATTGCCAACGAGTATCGTGCGCGGCGCATCCAGGGACGAAACACCGTCCGCGTCCTCCGTGAATACGGCGGGGCCGTAGAACCAGCCCTGCCCTTCGGAGCCGGTGCCTATGTTGTCCGGGTAAAGCTCCTCATGCACCTCGGCATAGAACTCGTGCAGCTCCTCTGGGGACATCTCCTCGTAGCCGCCAATTTCGGCCACGGGCGGATAAAGATAAACCCCTTTGTAGATGGTGAGGTTCTCCCTGCTTGCTGTGCCCCTCAGGCCCAGGCTCTCCCTCGCCACGAGCGGGTCCACCATCCCTTCCGCATCCACAATCCTGTTGAACTGGTATGTGCGGACTATCGCGGTGTCGGTCTGCAGGTCCTTCACATGCAGCTCAAGAGTGGCGTTGAAGGCGAAGCGGAGCGGGTGCCCCGTCTCGTTGAACGAAAGGTTGGAGAGCTCAAAGGACTGGACCTCAAAGCCCTGCGTTGCCATGGAATTGTTGAGCTGGTTGAGGAAGCCCTTGAAGCAATAGGTGCGGGATTCCTCCTCCGTGTATGCGAGCGGGAAGCCGTCCTCGTAATCCACTGGAAGCGAGGTGCAGTTCGCGATGAGGGAAAGGTACGCGGAGCGTATGTGCGAGAACTGGTCCGGGGATTCGCCCGCCTTCATGGGGAAGCGGATGGAATTGTTTGAGAGCCGGTAAAGGGAATAATGGGAGATTATGTCCGCATACCTGCCCATCCTTTCGGCGCTCACCTGGTCGGTGAGGGTGTTCAGCGTGGAGGCGCGGAACGCATCAGAATAAGTGAGCTCCGAGGCCTCTATGGCGCGCACCCACATGGTCGTGGACACGAGTATGTATGATAGGAGGATGAAGGAAATGAGCACGAAGAAGAATCCCTTTCTGCTCATGTGAACACCGTCAATCTGACCAGCTTGAGCGCGTAGTCCCCCGCTTCGTATTCATATGGGAGCGGAAGGTCGCATACCGTTGAGTCGCCGTAGCACGTTATGTATCCGTAGGGGCTTTCCCCGATGTTTCTTTCATTTGTCGCAGCAAGGTAAAGGGCCTGGGCGGTGGCCTTGAGCTTGTGGTATTCCCTCTTGTGCTTGTTTTGCTGCGTGTCCGTATCCGTGGCGGTGCTATAAACCTCGGCCCATTCCGGCTCCCCGCCGGCGACGTAATCCGCCGTCTCCAGCTTGTAGCCGAACTGCTCCGGGACCATGCTGCCGGAATACTTGCGCGCGGCGTCCGGGCTGCCCTCTATGATGAGGTCAAGGTAGGTCTGCCCGGATGAGCCCTCCCCGTCGTACGTGGTGGTCATCAGCGCGACCAGCGTGTCCTTCGCAAGGTAATTCGCCTGCGTGAGCGTGGAATAGTATGCGGAAGGGACCGTTGAGAAGAAAACGAGCGTGTAGAGGGCTGCGACCACTAGCGTAAATGCGACGAATGAGTCAAGCGAGAACACAAACGCCTTCCGGTACCTCATCAATCTAGACTTGAGATAATAGTGTTTATAAATATGATGACGGGCTGCAGAAGAGAGCAAAAACACGGGCAAAGGAATAAAAAAATGAGGCGCGCAGATATCCACATTCCCCTGGTGTGGATATGCGCGAAGTTGAGCATTTTGAAGTGAGCGGGAAGCGGGTCGTGAAAAGGGTGGACATAAACTCGCCCATAGAGGACGGGGAGCCGGTCATGAACCCGCGCATCCGCAGGCATGCGAAGAGCATAAAGGAGCTCAGCGACCGCGGCGCAAAAGTGATAGTGACCGCCCACCAGGGGAGGAAGGGCGACGATGACTTCACGTCGCTGGAGAGGCACGCCGAAATGATTGCGCAGCTCACGGGCAAGGGCGTGAGGTTCGTCCCTGGGACGGACGCCGCGAAGGTGGAGAAGGAGATAGCCGCGATGAAGCCCGGGGACATACTCGTGCTGGAGAACACGCGCATGTGGGCGAACGAGGAGAAGGACATAGGCGAGAACCCCCTCACGAAGGTGCTTGCGAAGAATTCCGACATCTATCTTCTGGACGCGATGAGCGTCGCGCACAGGGAGCACGCATCCGTTGTAGGGCTAACCAAATACGTGAAGAGCGGGGTTGGCTTCGTGCTCAGGAGCGAGATTAACGCCCTGCAGAAGATGGAGGGCGGGCAGGTCCTTTTGATAATAGGCGGGGGGAAGGTGAAGGACTCCCTCAGGATAATGAAGGCGTGGCTGGGCAGCGGGAAGGCGAGCAGGGTGCTCCTCGGGGGCGCGGTCGCCGTATTCTTCTTATACGTGGACGGGTACAGGAACGAATCGTCCAAAAAATACATGGAGGGGGAGGGGCTCATGGAGCTGGCGCCTGAGGGGAAGGAGCTCCTGGAGAAATACCGGGACAAGATTTTCGTCCCCGAGGACGTCGCGGTGAATATGAACGGCGACAGGGTGGAGTGCGGGAAGGGCGAGCTTTGCGAGGGGCCCATCGCGGACATCGGCTCCGGCACGATGGAGAAGTTCTCCGAGGAGATATTCAGCACGAAGAAGATACTCATAAACGGGCCGATGGGGATGTACGAGCTGCCCAACTTTGACACCGGGACAAGGAAGGTGCTGGAGGCGGTCGCGGGCAGCGAGGCCTTTTCGCTGGTGGGCGGCGGGCACACCATCTCCGCGATAGAGAAATTCGGGATTCCTGAGGAGAAGTTCGGCTATGTCAGCCTTTCGGGCAAGGCGCTCATTGAATACCTGAGCGGCAAGGAGCTGCCCGCCCTAAAAGCTATTAAAGAGAGCAGTTCCAAGTAAGAGGGCAGGCCGTCAGCGCGCGGAGGCGTGGCTATGGATAGGAAGCCGGAGAACGGGGAAAGCATCGCGGACGCGAAGGCGTTCTGCTCGTCCCTGCTGCGCGACGGGACCACGATAAAGCAGGTCGGGCGCAGGCCAACTGATTTTGCCAAATTGATTGCATGGTCCTCCGTGTCCTGGGCGGACTTCGTGGTTGAGGACCTGGAGAAGGAGGCGGGGGACATCGCCCGCTCGCTTGAATTTTCGCGTTCGTTGGTCGCAAACCTCATGAACGGCAGGATTTCCGCGTACGAGGATTACGACGACGAGATGGGGCTGCTGATGCCCGCGGTCACGGTGGAGGGCTTCAACGTGACGCCCAATCCGCTCATCATACTCATAAAAAGCAACCTCGTTGTGACCATACACAGCGGGAAGGTCGTCAGGTTTGAGCGGCTGAGGAGGTACGCGGAGACGATGATGAGGAAAATCCCGGTGGACGCCTCCCAGCAGGACAAGGTCACGCACGCGCTCATAAGGATAATAGACGAGAACAACGGCAGGAACTTTGACCACCTGCGCGAGATAGAGGCGCAGGGCGACAAGCTGAGCCAGACGCTTATAGACGTGAATGCGCCCAGGGAGCTCATAGGGCCGGAGATATACCACATGAAGCACGCCCTGCTCACCTACCTGAATGCGCTGTGGGCGACCGTGGACGTGATAAACGCGCTGCGGTACGGGGATGCGGAGCTGCTCACGGACGACCCCCGCCTCCTCGGGAGGGTGGGCGCCCTGGCCGCGGACGTGAACAACCAGATTTCGCTCGCGGAGCACCTGAGCGAGGTGCTCGCCTCGGGGCTTGAGGTGCTGCAGAGCATCTACAACAACCAACTGCAGATCCTGAACAACAAGATGGCCATGGTCACGGCTTACCTGGCGGTCATTGGGACGGCGGTGCTGGTGCCTAACACCCTGGCTACAATCCTGTCCAACCCCGCGTTTGCGATGGGGCCGCAGGACGCGGGATGGTATGCCGCGGTGCTCGTGGCATCTACCGTGGTAGCAACGCTAATCTCGTTCTGGTGGGTGCAGAAGAAGGGCTGGCTGCCGAAGAGTTCGCACTAGCCGCGAAGGGAAGGTTCAGCACTCAAGATTTTCATCATCTTATTTCAGCCCATCTAAGTGCTCATCACAGTAACCGTCTTGTAGGATGAGGATAAAAACCTAGTATATCTGGAAGACGAAATCAAACAGTTTGTAGTCCCACGCGGGCCAGTCCGTGAGGTCCATCGCCATCGTGTCGTACATCTCGCCGTAGGGGTTGCCCTCGGAGCGCGCCCACTGCACGCCGTAGCTGTCCGTGGTGTCCATCCTTGCGACAATCCAGTATTTGCCCGCCGGGAGCGTGAGGTTCTGGAACTGCGCGAAATGCCAGCCCGGCTCGTGCCCGACCTCTGCGCCGTTTATGGAAGAGGAGGAGATTACTTCTCCGGGCTGGCCCCCGTTGTCCCGGGTTATCTCCACTATGACGGGTGCGCCGCAGGGGGCCTCCGTCGCGGAACGGAGGTAAAGCCCAATCCTGCGGATTGTGAAGGGGCGCGTCATGTTGATTGACTGCGCCTGCCTCATGGAGTAGCTCACCGCGTCGTAGTAAAGGTGCATGCAATCGTAGCAGGCGCCGTAATAGCCGAGGGGCTGGGGATGCACGGTGCGCTGGAGGAAGTTGTTCTCCAGGGAAAGGGGCGGCTCGGAATGGAGGAGGTCCGCGCTCTCCACGTACGCGCGGATGTTGTGGGGCGCGTCGTCCGCGTCCGTGTAATTGAAGGAGAATGTTTCCATGAGCCCGGGCTTGCTCACTATCCCGTCATAGAGCGCCCGGTCCGAATCAAAGATGCGGAGGCGGTACGCGGTAGGGGTGTACATCCCGTACCTCTGCACATGCACCATCACGGTGTAATTATCCCCTATGTATACGTTCTGCGGAAGGGTGGAGACGTCCTTTATGAGCAGGTCATAGGAATAGTCCGGGGGCGCGGGCTGGGGCGGGGTTCCGCCCGCCTGTTGCGCGCATCCGGAAACGGAAATGAAGAGGAGCACAAGGAGAATGCAGGGAACTGAGAACTGGCAACTGGGAACCTGAATGGCGCGCCTCATGCTAGGGGAAGGGAAATAAGGTTAAAAAAGGGAGAAGGAAGCTCAGAGGTTTATCTTCAGCCCCAGTTCTTTTTTCAGTTCGCGGTAGCGGTTCCGGATTGTGACCTCGGTCACGCCGGCGACGTCCGCCACTTCCTTCTGCGTGCGCTTCTCGCCCGTCATCGCGGATGCGATGTAGAGGGCCGCGGCTGCGACGCCGGTCGGGCCCCTGCCCGAGATGAGGCCGCGCTTCACCGCCTTGCGGATGAGCTGGACCGCCTTCTTCTGCGAATCCCCGCTCAGCCTCAGCGCCGTGGCGAACTTCTGCACGTAATAGGACGGGTCCGTGAGCGGGACGTCCAAATCCAGCTCCGCCTTCAGGAACCTGTATGCCCTGCCTATTTCTTTTTTCTCTATGGCAGAGGCCTTGGATATCTCGTCCAGGGTCCTCGGGATGCCGTGCATCCTGCAGATGGCGTATATTACCGCGGCGACTATGCTCTCAATTATCCTTCCGCGGATGAGCTCGGCCTTCACCGCCTTCCTGTACAAAAGGGCTGCGGCCTCCTTTATGTCGTCCGGCAGGCCCAGGTAGGATGCGACACGGTCCAGCTCGGCGAGGGCAATCGTGAGGTTCCTCTCCATTGAAGTTGCGATGGAGACCCTCTTGTGCCACTTCCTCATCCTGTAGAACTGCGCCTGCTTGCGCGTGGATATCTTGACTCCGCGTATGTCGCGGTTGTACTGGTCTATTTCTGTGACGAGGCCCTTGTTCGGGCGCATGTACTTTATCGGCGCGCCTCCCCGGGCCCTCTTCTCCTTCTGCTCGGCGTCAAAAGCCCTCCATTCGGGGCCCGCGTCCTGTATGTTCTCGGTGATGACGAGGCCGCATGAGCCGCAGATGAGCTCCCCCTTCTCGTAGTCCTTTATCAGCTTCGCGGAGCCGCACTCCGGGCAGGTTCTTGTTTTTTGCATATGATTTCCCCCGTAAAATCCTGGAAGGAACGAAAAAGAGTTTTTATCCGTTTCCAAGAAGTATTTATATATTTATGCGTAGAAATATTTAAAAACTTTTCTACAATTTCCTTGCCACGCAGCCCTGGAGCAGCGCGCTCGCCCTTAGGACTTCCCAGCCGGATCCGGCGAGGCGCCTCCTTATCTCCACGGAGATGCCCCTCCGCCCTATCCCGAGGGAGCCGAAGTAATGGAAGAGGAGGGCCCCTTCCCTGGAAACCGAGGCGAGGCGGCGGTAGAACTCCGCGGAATAGAGGTTGCCGGCGCGCGAGAAGCGGGGGGGGTCGTGGATTATCTTCGTGAAGATTGGTTTTAGGCGGGGCACCTCCTCATAGGAATCGCCCCTTATCATAGTGATATTATTGGAATGGAAAAGCTCCATGCTCCACGGGTTCCATTCCGCGAGCGAGAGCGCGGCGCGGCTCTTCTCTATCGTGGTTACTTTTTTCGCATAGCGGGAGGCGGCGATGGCTGTGTAGCCCAGCCCGGTGCAGGTGTCCAGCACGGTGTCGCCCTTCCCTATTTGCAGGAGGCGGCATATTTCCTTGGAATAATCAAAAACGTCATTGAAATCCTTCACAAGGTTCATCCTGAGCCCGTCTATTTCCAGGATTGGCTTTCCTGCCAACATCCTTAGCCGGTATAAGTGCTCGTCAAAAACAGCGAGCTTGTAGAGTTCCTTGCCGTCCCATGCGTATAGGAAATCCCCTTTTATTTCTTCTAATGGGATTCCATCCAAATCAGAGAGGGAGGCGTTGCGGAATGTGCGGCCGAAATCCAGGGAAACATTTGCAGTGCCTTCTGCGCGGAGCTTGCTTACTACCTCACGGCTCAGATAAATCATTTGGTATCAATCCAGTCCGTGCCCATGTGCGGCTGGAGCGCCTTCGGGATTTTTATCCCGCCGCTCTCCTGGTGGTTCTCAACCACGGCGATGAGCGCCCTTCCCACGGCGACGCCGCTCCCGTTCAGGGTGTGGGCGAATTCCATTCCCGCCTTCCTGCGCACGCGGATATTGGCGCGCCGTGCCTGGAATGCCTCGCAGTTTGAGCAGGAGCTGATTTCCCTATACGTGTCCTGGGAGGGTATCCACACCTCCAAATCATAGGTTTTCGCTGAGGCGAAGCCCATGTCCCCTGTGCATAATTCTATTACCTTATATGGGAGATCCAATTGCTTCAGGACGGTTTCAGCGTCCTGCACCATCCCTTCCAATTCCTTATACGAGTTTTCCTGCAATGCAAACTTCACCAATTCCACCTTGTCAAACTGGTGCTGGCGGATGAGCCCCTTTATGTCCTTGCCATAGGCGCCCGCCTCCCGCCTGAAGCAGGGGGTGAATGCACAATATTTGAACGGGAGCTGGGATTCCTCCAATACTTCTTCCCGGTGGAGGTTGGTGAGGGGGACTTCCGCCGTTGGGATTAGCCATAAGTTATCCGTTGCCTGGTAGAGTTCTTCTGCAAACTTCGGGAGCTGGCCCGTCCCTTCCAAGATTTCCGTCTTAACCAAATAGGGAACATAAAATTCCTTGTATCCCCGCGAAGTATGCAATGCGAGCATGAACGAGGTGAGGGCGCGCTCCAACCTCACCGCCCATCCGCTCATCACGGTGAAGCGGTGGCCCCCGAGCTTTACTCCGCGCTCAAAATCTATTACTCCGAGGCGCGTGCCCAAATCGTGGTGGGATTCCACATCCGAGCTCTTCTTTTTGGGGACGCCCCATTTCCTTACCTCGGGGTTGTCGCGGCTGTCCTTTCCCACCGGGACGGATGAGTGAGGGATGTTGGGGATGCGCATCATCACCTGCTTCCTTTCCTCCTCAAACTTCTGCTCTTTTTCGCCTGCCTTTTCCAGTTTTTTGGCTATTTCCTCGCCCTTCTTCTTCAATTTGGAGATGTCCTTCTTCTCCTTTGCGGCTGCGGCTATCTCCAAACCCAGCTTGTTCCGGTCCGCGCGGAGGGCGTCCCCTTCCCCTTTCAGTTCGCGCCATTTCGCGTCCAGCTTCTCTATTTCTGAAAGTATGGATAAATCCGCGCCGCGGTCCTGGAGCGCCTTCTTGAGGAGCTCCGGATTGTTGCGTATAATGTCCTTGTCAAGCATGGGAATCGGGAAGAATATGAAAATAATAGATTATAACTATTGCTATGCGCAGGCATGGTTGCTGGACGAGGGATGCCTGCTGCCTTGTGCCGCCTACCCTCTTCCTTTAGTTGCGTATAAGGCGCCCGCCGCCAGCACCGCCAGCACCATATCGTATATTATGAGCGTTCCGAAAACTGCGTAGTTGGGCGTAGCATAGAGGATGGCGCTCTGCATCGCCGTGATTGCGGGCGTGAGGGGCGTCGCCTGCCCGAGGAGCATGATGGGCGCGGGCATGAACTCAAACGGGAATAAGATTCCGCTCAGGAAGAGGAGGGGCAGCCCTATTACGAGCGAGGCGAGGAATGCGGTCGCCTCGGATTCCGAGAACGCCGCAATCACTATTCCTAATGCATTGAACGCGAATAGAAGAAGGACCAGCGCCGACGCAAGGAAAAGGAGCATGTCCGTGTCCGAGAGCGGGAACGCCCCGTACGCGACGGAAGCGGTGGCCAGGAGCAGGAGCACCTCCGGGAAAAGCACTACGGTGTAGCTCACTATTTTGGTGAGCGCGTATTCCCAGAGCGGGACCTGCGCCACATATACACGCTCAAGCGTCATTGAGTTCTTCTCGCGCACAAGGGATGTGGAGGCGAGGAACAGTGAAACGAACATGAGTATGAGCGGAATCAGGCTGGGGAGCAGGAAATCAAAGAAGGTGCGCGAGGAGAATATGTTCTGCGAGGAGAAAAGGATGGGCGCGACCACGGAAAGGGCGTCCCTTGAGGTTATCTCGTTTATCTGCGCCTTGCTCCCGCGTATGAGGGACTCCAGCTCGCCGCTCTTGGTTACGAGCTGCGCCGCGGAGGAGTTTATCTCGCGCATGGTGCGGAGGGATTCCTCCCTGCTCTCCTCAAGGGAGGATGCGAATTCATACATGTTGGAGATGCGGGCGCGCACATTCTCTGTTTCGGAAAGGGAGGCGCCTATGTTCAGCTTGAATTCCTCCATGGTGGAGTTAATGTTGCGCAGGTCTTCCCTTGCCCCGTCTATCTTGGAGATGCGCGAATCCACCTCAAAGAGCGCGGATGCGACCGTGCCGTTCATTGAGTGGAGGGAGGCGCAGTACGCGAGGAATATCGGGTCCGAGCAGTTGGTGCCCGCGCCCGCGCTGGAGATGGAATCCGAAACATTCTGGAGCATCTCCCGCACGCGGAGGAGGTCCGCTTCCGTGGAATCCAGTTCCTCGTCGTAGAAGGCGAGCTTGCCCTGCATGAGGGTGAGGTTGGACTGCGCCGAGCGCAGCTCTGATGCCGCGCCGTCCAGCGTGGAGTTGGCCGCGTCCAGCTGCTCCGTGAGCGTGGAAAAATCAATGGCGGAGAGCGAGGAGTGCGTCTCCCCTATCCTATCCTGTATCTCAAGCGCCTTTGCGCGGGAAGCATTCACATCAACTAGGAGGCTGTCCAGCTGCGCGCTCGCGTTGTCAAGCCGCGCCCACACGCTCAGGATGAAGCTGGAGCTGATCTGCTGCCCCGTCCCCTGCGCCGCCGCGCTGAGGAACGCCTCCAGAGAGGGGCTCACCTGCACGCGCGAGTTGTCAAGGAAGACGGTCACATTTTGGGATTCTCCGGCGGTTATCCCCTGCTGGAAGCCCTTTGGGATTATGATTGCGGCCGAGAGCCGCCCCTGCGAGACCTGAGAACGGACAACATCCGCGCACGAGCTCCGCTCCGAATAATCAATTATGTTTGAATGGCTGGACACGGATTCAACGAAAAGGGACGATGCCTCGCTTGCGTCCAGGTCGCAGAGCCCTATGGAGACGGGCAGCGCCTTCTCGGTTGTTTCCTTCCCAAAGACGCCGGCGAGCACGAGGAGGACTATGAGCGGGGCTGCAACCAGGAGGATGAGCGTCCTCCTTTCGCGCAGGAATGCCTTCCCGTCCTTGCTAATTTCCGCCAGCAGCTTCATTCTTGGTTGCCTCCTTGAGCTGTGCGCCCGTGAGCTTGAGGAAAACGTCCTCCAGCGAGGGGCGCGAGACCGACAATTCAACTATCCTTTCCGAATTCTCCGCGAATATGCTGGTGATTGCGGACACGAGGGATTCCGCGTCGTCCGCCTCCACAACTATTCCGTGCTCCGTGACCGTGGTGCCCTCAGCCCCGGGGAGGTTCCTTATGAGCGGCTCCATCCTGGAGTACTCGCCCGGGACGCTGCGCAGCTTGAGCACCTCCCTTCCCGCCAGGCGCTTCAGTTCCCTGGGGGAGCCGTATGCGGCAATCTGCCCCTTGTTCACAAACGCTATTTTCCCGCAGAGGGCCTCGGCCTCCTCCATGTAATGGGTGGTGAGGATTACGGTTGCGCCGGTTTCCGAGGCGAGCCTTGTGACGGTTTCCCAGAGCTGCCTCCTCGTGGAGGGGTCAAGCCCCGTGGTCGGCTCGTCCAGGATTATGAGCTTGGGGCTGTGCATCAGTGCGCACGCGAGGTTCAGCCGCCTCTTCATGCCCCCGCTGAGGAATGACGCCTGCACATCCTTCTTTTCCGCGAACCCGAGCTGGCTTATGAGCCCCTGCGCGCGCTCCCTCGCCTTCTTCCCGGTTATGCCGTACAATGCGCCGTAATAGAGCAGGTTCTCGGTGCAGGTGAGGAGAGGGTGGAAGCTGTTCTCCTGCGGTGCGAGCCCTATCAATTTCCTTGCGGATGGGGAGGGCTTCTGCCCGAATATGAGCAGGGTGCCGCTGTCCTCCTTCTCAAGCCCGGTGAGGATGCGGATGAAGGTGGATTTCCCAGCGCCGTTCGGGCCGAGGAGCCCGAATATTCCCCCTTCCGGGATTTCCACGGAAAAATTGAAGAGCGTGACTTTTCCGGGATATACTTTTGAAATGTCCGATGCCTGCACGGCGAAGGAAGCTGGCGGAGAGGGAGCGTGGATGGTGGAATCCCGCTGGATTCTGCCAGTCATCTCCGCAGAGATATGGAATCCATCCGAATTGCGGCTCTCGCCTATTGCGTCCTGCATGGGGGCGGGCAACGCCTGGGCTGGCTGTGCAACCGGAACCCCGACTGCGCGTGCCTTCTTCCTTCTCGCCATCGTGGATAGTAATAATCCGCCCTTTATATACATTATCTCTTCAGCCCAAAACATTCCGGGTGTAATGGACGTATGCCGCGACCAGCGCCGCGGAGAGGAGGAAGAGGGAGACGCTGCCGAACGCGGCTAGGATGAAGCCGCCCGCGGCCAGCACCGCGAATTCGCCCAGCCGGGCCGGAACGTGCAGTATGGAGACGTCCGTTGAGGGGTATTCGCTCCCCTCCGCAACCTTCACTATCACTTCCTCCTGCATCGCGAAGGAGACGCCCAGCCCGAAGCCCACCATCATGAGCATGGGCGCAAGGTAGCCGGGCACCAGCGGCATCAGCGCAATCATGGGTATGGTGATGTCCTGGAAGAAGAGCAGGCGCTTCTCGCTCATCCCGAACTCTATGGCCGCATAGCTGCCCACGGCGACGCAGATGTAGAAAAGCATCATGAGCGCGCCTATTGATTCGTAGGGCATGTGGAGCTCCTGGTCCATGTAGATGGGCAGGAGGAACGCGAACAGGATTGCGAACGCGGAGAGCAGGAAAAAGAGGGAGAGGGACGCGTCCCGGAATTTCTTCCCCTTCTTCTGCGTGAGCATCTTCAGCGGCTCAACCCTGGGGGCCTTCCCCTTCCCCTTCCAGAAAAACAAGGAGGCGGCGAGGCTCACCATGCCCGCGAGCATGAGGAGCTGGAAGAACGAATCAAATGAATAGGAGATGAGGATGCCGGCTGCGCCTATCCCCACCGTTGCCGCGACCATCCTCACCGAGAGGAGCTGGGCCAGGCTGGTGTCCTTGGACTGCTCGTGCTCTATCACCTTTGTGCGGTTGACCGCCCAGAAGAAGGAATATGCGGAGCCCTCAAACATCTTCCCCAGCCCGAACAGGGGCGCGGAGGAGGCGACGGAGAAGGCGAAGGCGGAAAGGGATTCGGAGAGGGAGGTTGCGATGAAGAATATCCTAGTTCCCAATACCTCCGCGAACAATGCGGCGGCTATGCGCACCACCATGAACACCAATGGGGACACCGCGAGGATTAGCCCTATCTCCTCCACGTCTATGCCCCGGCTGAGGAGGTAGAGGGGGAGCGCCATCGCGAGGGATGCGGAAAAGAAGGCTTCTATGAAATTCACGAACGCGAGCTTCCGCATAAGGCGTGGATTGGCTATGCTATGTTTTTATATTTATCAGTCAAAAGGGAAGCTGGTGAAATGATGGGAGTAGCAGAAACAGGAGTGGCATTGATGATGGTGTTCCTTCTCGCCAGCTGTTCCACGCTTGACACGGGGAACGGCGCAACGGTGAGCGGCATAACGGACAGGAACGGGGTCACGGTCCTGAGCGGCGGGACCACGGACCAGAGGGTGCAGACCATAGCTGGCAGGGTTATGAACCCTTCCGGCGCGGATGCGGCCGATTTCGGGGGCAAGGTCTTCATAGTGCATAATGGCGACAGGCAACAGGTTACGCCTGCCACGTGCTATGAGTCGGACTGCCAGCCCGGCGAATGGTCCTATTCCGGGGACACGGTGCTCACGAGCGGCAGCAACACGATACAGACCGTGGTTGAGGACGCGACCGGGAACCAGGTGTATTCCAGCTCCACCTTCACGGTGAACGCGGACATACCTCCCCGTGACATTACCGTCACATTGACATGGGAGACGGACGGCAACGACGTGGACATGCACATATACGACCCGCAGGGGAACCACGCGTGGTATTCCGACCTTCAGGGCATACCCGGCGGCTTCCTTGACCTGGACGACACGGACGGCTTCGGGCCCGAAACCTTCACCATGGAGCAGGCGACGCCCGGGACATATACCGTGAAAGTCAGGTATTACTCCACGCACGGGGTTGAGGCGAGCGTGCCGGTGACGGTCAGGGTTTCGCTGAACGAGGGGACGCCGATGGTGTATACGCACACCTTCATATCCTCCCAGGCGAACTACGACGACGAGACGAACGACTGGACGGTCACGACCTTTACGGTGCAGTGAGGGGTGCTTCCTTTTGAGGCATCTTCTCTTCTTTTTTATTCTTCTTTCCTTTTCCTTTGCGCAGATGGACTGCGCTGATTTCGGTTCCCTTTGCAGGGAGAACGCATGCGTGGATTCCGGCGGGGAATATGTTGATGGATGCGTGCATGCGGCGGACGGGGGGTTTGATTTCGCATATTATGGGAATGCCACGGCTGAGTGTGGGATTGCGGAGCAGAGGTGCGTGGATACGGGCGGGATGATGCCCCGGGACTCCGCCTGCTGCTGGCCCGTGTTTGTTCTTCTTCTCGTGGCTGGTTTCGCCTTCCGGTCAAGAAGCTTTAAATAGTGTTTAGGGCGAATTATTCCACCGGCGCTTAGAAAGCGTTTTAGCTCCCGTAGTCTAGCCCGGTTAAGGATAGCGGACTCTCACTCCGTTGACCCGGGTTCGAATCCCGGCGGGAGCAATCATATTCCGAATTTCATACAGTTTCGCTGCCCTTCTTGCTCCTTACCCCGAAGTCCGCCATCCCTGCGCTCCATGGGTTCTCGTATTTGTCTTCCAATTGCTCCTCCGCGGACTTGGCGAATTGCACTGCGGCGCGAACGTGCGCCTTTTCAATCAGTTCTGCCTTCTCGGACTTTGCCAAATCCCCTGCGAGGCGAATCAGGCCCGAAAGGTTGCGGAAACGCAATGTAAGCCCTTTCTTCCCATCCGCCGCCCTGCATATCCTTCTGGATTCTTC
>JAGVON010000067.1 GCA_020052735.1 archaeon
AAGATGCACACTTCGCGCAGGGATGCATTCCAATCGGTGAATGTTCCGCCGCTGGCTAAAGTGGATTACAGGAGCGGGCTGATAGAGCCATATATGAAATATAAGGAAAGGGGCGGGAAGCTGAAGTTTGACAATAGGGTAAATGAGAACGTTGCGATGGTTTATACGTATCCGGGGATACATCCGGAATTCGTGGACAAATTGTCGGATTATGATGGGATAGTTATTGTAGGGACCGGAATAGGGCACGTGCCCACCAACCCCTTCGGGGACAAATTGGCGAAGAGGATAACCCCGAACCTTAAGGCGCTCGTGGATTCCGGAATACCTGTTGCATTTGCATCCCAGTGCATATTTGGGCGCATAAACATGGATATGTATGCGGCGGGAAGGATGCTGCAGGATGCGGGGGTGTTCGGGCATCTGATGGACTGGACTCCGGAAACGGCTTATGCGAAGATGTGCTGGGTGCTTGGGCATGAGAAGAAAATGGAGAAAGTGAAGGAAGAGATGATGAGGAATATCGCTGGCGAGATTACGGAGAGGAGCGAAGTGCTATGAAGTGCGGCCTAGAGATTCACCAGCGCCTTGATACGGGCAAGCTCTTTTGCAGGTGCTCTTCCGAGCTTGCTGAGCAGGAGAAAAAGCCCGGGGAAAAAGCAGAGGAGCGGAAGCCGGATTACAAATTCAGGAGGAGGTTGCGCGCAAGCGCTGGGGAGATGGGCGAGCTGGACATCGCGGCGCAGGCTGAGCAGGAGAAGGAGAAGGAATTCCATTACGACGGATTCGTTGAGAGCTGCTGCCTCGTGGAGGCGGACGAGGAGCCGCCCCTGGATATGGATGCGGAGGCGCTCCGCATTGTGCTGGGGATTGCGCAGCAACTGCACATGGACGTGTGCGACCAGCTGCACGTGATGAGGAAAATCGTCGTGGACGGGAGCAACACTTCCGGTTTCCAGCGCACTTGCCTCGTGGCTACGGGCGGATATTTGGATACTTCTAAGGGAAAAGTTAGGATATCCACGGTTGCGGTGGAAGAGGAAAGCTCCGGGATTGTTGCGGAGGAGGCGCACATAAAACACTATAGGTTGGACAGGCTGGGAATTCCACTTATTGAGCTTGCTACCGAGCCGGACATCGTGGATGCAGAGCATTGCAAGGAAACCGCGGAGAAGATTGGGCTGATTTTGCGTGCGACAGGGAAGGTGGCGCGGGGGATAGGGACGATAAGGCAGGATGTCAATGTTTCCACGGAGAAAGGGGCGCGCGTGGAGATAAAGGGCGCGCAGGACTTGAGGGCCATTCCGCTTTATGTGCAAAATGAAGTGGGGAGGCAGGAGGAATTGCTGAAGGTTATTGATGAAGTGAAGAAGCGGATTGGGGATAAGGAGATTAAGCCGAAAGTGATTGACCTTACGAAAACCTTTGCGAAGACGGATTGTGCGCTGATAACAAAAGGGCTGGAAGCCGGGGGGCACGTGCTCGGGATAAAATTGGAGGGGCACGAGGGATTGATTGGGCGCGAGTTGCTTCCGGGAAGAAGATATGGAACGGAACTTAGCGATTATGCGAAGAGCGCGGGAGTGAAAGGGATTATCCATAGCGACGAGGATTTTGTAAAGTATAAGATTTCTGATGCGGAACGGGAAGCGGTGCGCAAGGCGCTGGGAGTGAAAAAAGGCGATGCGTTCGCGATGGTCGTTGCGCACAAATCCACCGCCGAGCGCGCATTGCACAAAGTGGTTGAGCGGGCGAACATGCGCCGCGTTCCTGAGGAAACGAGGAAGGCGAACCAGGATGGAACTTCCTCCTTCATGCGGCCGCTCGCTGGAAGGGCGCGCATGTACCCGGAAACGGATTTGCAGACGATAGAGATTACGGATAAATTGCTGAACGAAGCGAAACAAGCTGCGGGCGGAGGGTTGGAGGAGAAGGAGAAAAAGCTGCGCGGCATCCTGAACCCTGAGATGGCGGGCAGGATGCTGAAGTCCAGGAATCTGCAATTGTTTGAGGGGCTTGTGGATGCTGGAGCGGAGCCGATGCTCGCCGCGGGCACTCTTGAGCAGACGCTGGTGGAGTTGAGGAGGGAAGGATTGGAATTGAGGAATCCGAAGGAGGACTTGGCTGCGCTGTTTGACGAATACAAACAAGGGTTGTTTGTGAAGGCGGCAATACCGGATGTTTTGCGCGGGATGTGCGGCGGAAAAAAGGTGCGCGAGGCTGCGAAGGGAATGGAAAGGATTACGGGCGCGGAATTGAAGAAATTGGTGAAGGAAAAGAAGGATTTCGGCGCGATAATGCGCGAGTACAGGTTGCGGGTTGATGCGGGCGAGCTGAAAAAGGCAATGGAAGGCCAATAGAAATCCTTTAAAAATACGTCCCAGAAACTATTAAGTTCATTGGTAGATTCTATGAAGAAGACGATTGATGCGATTGTTGAAGGCGGAAAGGCGACTTCGGGCCCCCCTCTGGGGCCTGCGCTTGGGCCCATGGGCATAAACGCGGGCCAGGTCGTGGCTAAGATTAACGAGATGACGAAGGCATTCTCCGGCATGAAGGTGCCGGTAAAGGTCACCGTTAATACGGATGACAAGTCCTTTGAGGTCCATGTGGGCAGCCCTCCCACCTCCGAGCTTGTGAAAAAGGAGGCGGGGATAGAGAAGGGCGGCGCGACCGCGGAGGCGCCCGCAGGCAACATCTCCTTTGAGGGGCTCGTTAAGATTGCGAAGGGCAAAAAAAACAATTCCCTTGGCAAGAGCCTGAAGGACGTCGCGAAGGAGGTCGCAGGCACGTGCAAAAGCTTAGGGGTAACGATAGACGGGAAGAACCCGAAGGAAGCCATACGTGAGATTGACGGCGGGAAGCACGACTCTGTCCTGAAGTGAGCTGATGAGGGGCGCGCTTCCGCTTCTATTGCTCCTTTCCCTCCTTTCATTTTCATTTGCGGGCGAGCTGTGGAGCTACAGGGTGGACGGGGCGGCGATTGTGCAGCCCGCGGTGGTGGGCGGCAACGCGGTGGTCGGCACCGGCAACGGTGCGGTTTATGCGCTCAGCCAGGGGCAGGCGAGATGGACGCAGAGGTTCAACGGCAGCGTGTACGCCATTTCAGCACTTGGGGACAGGGCGATTGTGGCTGTGGGAAACAAGGTTTATGCGATAGGGCCCACGGGCGCGGTCCTCTGGAACGCGGATGCGAGGGGGGTGCGGGGGATTTCCGCATCCGACAAAGTATATGTATCTTATGAGTCGGGGGTAAAGGCGCTGGACGAGAGGGGCCAGCTCTCATGGTTCTACAATGCGACGTCGCCCACGGAGCCGTCCTCCGAGGCAGCCGGATACGTGGTGTTCGGGAGCGGGGACAAGGTCGTCGCGCTGAGGAGCGACGGGCAGAAGTTCTGGGAAAAGGAGGTGGGCACGTTCTGGGACGTGGCGCCCCTCGTATGGTCCGGGACGGTTTTTGCCGGGACCTCGGAAGGGAATTTGTATTCATTAAACCTCTATACCGGGCAGGTCCTTTGGGAATACCGCGGGGGGGACATGATAACGACCACGCCGGCGCATGCGGGCGCATACATCATTTTCGGGACCGCGGGCGGAAAGGTGTATGCGGTAAATAACGGCGAACTGGCCTGGGCCTCCAGAGTGGACGGGATGGTGAACGGAAAAATAGTGGTTGATGGAAACGTGGCGTACCTTTCCACGAGGAAGAGCTTGTACGCGATAAACGTCGCGGATGGGAGCGTCCTGATGCGCAGGCAGTTCATTGACTGGCCCAGCCCGCCGGCGCTTGCCGGGGGTGCGGTTGTGCTCGGGACCGCGGAAGGGAAGGTTTATGCGATAGATTCCTCGCGCGGATGCGGATTCATCTCCCCTGCCCCGGATTCCGTGGTGGGCAATGCGGACGTCCGGGTGCTTGGGAGCAGCTTCTCCAAATCCGCTGGTGTGAAGACATACCTGCGGCTGAACGGTGGGGAATGGGGCGAGGTTGGGGCGGAGGAATGGGAATACACCCTTAATCCGTCTGCGTTCCCGTTCGGGGTGATTTCCCTTGAATGTTATGTATCCGATTCCGCGGGGCAGGAGAATGCGCCCTTCAGTTCTATCACTCTTATCAAGGGGGAAACAGCGGAGCCGGAGATGCGCGTGCAGTACCCCAGCGCCGCGAAGGAGGGCGAGCCCTTCACCATAACCGTCGTCGGGATGGACGGGGAACCGCTGGAGGATGTGAGCGCCACCCTGGGAGGGCAGTCGTTTGAGGGGGACGGCGAGATAACCATCACCCCGGGCGTGAGCGGGCGCAGCGAAGTCACTGTCTCAAAAAGGGGCTATGAGGATGCGAAATTCACCGTGGATGTGAAGCCGCAGCCCACCCTTGCTTACGTGGCGGCCGCGGTTTTCCTTCTGGCTGCCGCTGGATATGCTTATTTCGGGTACATCAAAAAGTAAGAACGGGGGCTGGGATTACAGTTCAACCCTGTCCACGGAAGTGACCTGGACCTGGCTTACCCCTTCTATCGCAGCTATCTTTTCCTCAATCGCGTCCACGCCGTCCGCCTCTTCCATGAGGAAGCGTATGGAAAGCGCCTTCACCCCGAAGCCGATGTCCTCCTCCTTGGATTCAACGACCTGGACCACCTTGGAGACCGCCTCCTTGAGCGCCTCAAGCGCGGAGGGGTCCTCTGGGAACACCTTGAGAGTTACGGATACCTTTGCCATCCTATCACGGACCCTCAAACCCGCAGCTGCTCTTGTAGGGGTTCCTTATCTCCCTGCAGTGGTTGCACCTTATTATCCTCTCTTCGCATTGGGGGCACGGGAACTCCGCGTAATCCTTTGCCAGCCTTCCGCACGTTGAGCATCTCTTCATTCATTCACCTAATTTGCTAAAAAGTATAATGAAGTTGGTGGGATATGTTTTTAATAACTTGTCTGCCATCCGAATGTCAAGAAATCCGTGTCATTCGACCTCCGCCCGGATTTTACGTCGGGCGCCAGCCGAACTTTCAGGGCGCGGATGAATTGGCCACCCTTTTCCATGTTTGATTACTGGCATCACCGGAGGGGAGGTCTCCCCTTGTTTATAAACAACCTTTACACCAAGTTCTTGTATGGGAGCAAGAGCATGGAAGTTTCGCATCTACCCATCCAAATCCCAGGAGAAATGCCTGGAGCAGCACCTGTACGGCTGCAAGGAGTTGTGGAACCAGCTCTTAGAATACACAAAAAATTGCCATGAGGAAACAGGCAAATTCCCAACGCGTCGGCAGCTCTACCTGCAAACAAAAGGAACACCCGTGTTCTCCCAAGTCGCACAGAATGTCGCGGACCGTCTTTTCAAATCCATAAGAGGCATGATGCTCAAGAAGAAAGCCGGAAAAATTGCAGGATTCCCAAGGTTCAAGCCGATTGAAAGAATGAAATCCCTAACTTATCCACAGTTTGGCTTCAAACTTGATAGGCGTATTAACCTTTCTGGCATAGGAAGCATTCCAATCAAAAAACACAGGGAAATTGAGGGAAATGTGAAGACACTTACTGTAAAGAGGATGCCATCAGGAAAATGGTTTGCTGTCTTCACCTCAGAAGTAGAAGGGATGCAAGCTCCCAAAAAACAGAGTTCTGCCATGGGCATGGATCTGGGAATTGAGCATTTCGCCTACTTGAGCGATGGAGAATCCATAGAAAATCCGAGGCACCTGAAAGCGGCGGAGCAAAGACTGAAGGATGCGCGAAAGCATTTATCCAAGAAAAAGAAGGGCAGCAATAATAAGAGGAAGGCAAGAATAAAGGTTGCAATTGTCTATGAGAAGCTTGCAAACAGGAGGAGAGATTTCCTGCACAAAACAAGCAGGAAGCTGGTGGAGAAATATTCTTTCATTGCAATGGAAAACCTGAATAGCGCTGGAATGGCGAAGGGTTTCCTTGCAAAGAGCGTACTGGACTGTAGTTGGGCAGAGTTCGCCGGCATGCTTCATTACAAAGCGGAGGAAGCTGGTTGCGAGGTCGTGCTTGTTGAGCCCGCCCATACTTCACAAATGTGCAGTAACTGCGGTTCGGTGCGCAAGAAATCGCTTGCAGAGAGGTGGCACAGGTGCGCATGCGGCGCATCCATGCATCGCGACCTCAATGCGGCGAAAAACATACTCAACAGAGCTACCCTAGGGCACAGGGAAAGTAACGCCTCTGGAAAAGAAACCTCTACCCGCAGATGGGCAAGTGTCTTCTATGAAAGAGGAAGCTCCGCCCTTTAAGGTGGGGAGCATGTCACGGCTGCTTTTTCCGCCTTCGCGCGGGTGCGGGCGCCTGCGGCTCGGCCTTCGCCCTTTCCGCCAATTCAACGAGGTTCTCCATCAGCATTATGACGGTGAGGGGGCCCACGCCTCCGGGAACGGGGCTCACGTTCGCCTTCCTGCTCACGGTGTCAAAATCCACGTCGCCCACCATCTTTGCGCCCAATTTGGTGGTGCCAACGTCTATTATGTTCGCGCCCCCCTTCACCATGTCGGATTTTATGAGGTAGGGGCTTCCCACCGCTACGATAAGAATGTCCGCCCTGCGCGTATGCTCCGCGAGGTTCTTCGTCTTGCTGTGGCAGAGCGTCACCGTGGCGTTGCGGTTGGTAAGAAGATAGGAGATGGGCTTGCCGACCATGTTGCTCCTTCCCACTACGACGGCTTCCGCGCCGGCTACGGGAATTTTGTAATAATCAATCAGGCGCATTATGCCCTTGGGGGTTGCTGAGGCGGTTGCAGGGCTTCCCTGCGCGAGGTTCCCCAAATTTAATGGATGGAGGCCGTCCGCATCCTTCCTCGCATCTATCGCAGAGATGATTTTGAGGGAATTTATCTGCTTGGGGAGCGGCATCTGCACTATGAAGCCGTGCACGGAATTGTCCGAGTTCAATTTTGAGACGAGGGATAGCAGTTCCTCCTCGGTCGTGGTCTCGGAGAGGTGGTGCAGCCTCCCCCTTATCCCTATGTCCCCCGCCTTGTTCAGCTTCTTCTCAACATAGGTGCGGGAGGCGGGGTCGTCCCCAACCATCACTATGTCCAGGCCAGGCGTGAATCCGAGTGCATCCACCCTCTTCTTGAGCTCCTCCTCTATTTCGGCCGCGACCGCCTTTCCCGAGAGTATCATATCCCAATCATGCCCTTAAATCTTTATATATGGGGAACCTGGTGCAGAGCGCGAGCACGTCCTTCTGTATGGATGCAAGCGTGTCCGCGTTGTCCTTGTTCTTCAGCGCCTTCATTATGAGGGCGGCCACTTCTTTCATTTCGCTTTCCTTCATGCCCCTTGTGGTCATGGCGGGCGTGCCCAACCTTATGCCGCTCGTTATGAAGGGCTTCTGCGTATCATAGGGAATGGTGTTGCGGTTGCAGATTATGCCCGCGCGCTCAAGCACGGTCTGGGCGTCCTTCCCGGTTATGCCCAGGGAAGTCAGGTCAACGAGCACCATGTGGTTGTCCGTCCCTCCGGAGACCAGGCGGAGCCCGTGCGAGTTCAGCTCGTCCGCCAGCATCTTTGAGTTTTTGACAATCTGGTGCGCGTAGTCCTTGAAATCCTGCTGCATCGCGTTGTGGAAACACACGGCCTTTGCGGCGGTGACGTGGTCAAGGGGGCCGCCCTGCGCCCCGGGGAAAACCGCCTTGTCTATTTTCTGGGCGAAGTCCGCCTTGCACATTATGATTGCGCCCCTCGGGCCCCTCAACGTCTTGTGCGTGGTGGTTGTGATTACATCCGCATATTTGGCGGGCGAGACGTGGGAGCCGCCCGCAATCAATCCCGCGATGTGCGAGATGTCCGCGAGCAGGAATGCGCCGCACGCGTCCGCGATTTCCCTGAACCTGTCAAAATGGACTGTCCTTGGATAGGCTGTGTATCCGCACACGATTACCTTGGGCTTCTGCTCCATGGCCTGCTTCTTTATGGTGTCGTAGTCCAGCATCTCCGTCTTCCTGTCCACCGCATAGCTCACCACCTTGTAGGTCTTGCCCGAGAAATTTACGGGCGAGCCGTGGGTTAGGTGCCCCCCCTGGGAGAGTTCCATGCCCATGAACGTGTCCCCGGATTCCATGATTGCGGCATAAGCGCAGTAGTTCGCGGTTGAGCCGGAATGCGGCTGGACGTTCGCGTGGTCCACCCCGAAGAGCCTCTTCGCGCGGTCTATCGCGATGTTCTCCACCTGGTCTATGAATTCATTCCCTGCATAATAGCGTTTTCCTGGGTAGCCCTCGGAATATTTGTTTGTGAGCACGGAGCCGGTCGCCTGCAGGACTTCAACGGGCGTGTAGTTCTCGGAAGCGATGAGGTCTATGCACTCCTGCTGCCTCTTCAGCTCCTTTTCCACCAGCGCGTGTATTTCCGGATCCCGTTCCCTCAGTGACATGAAACCACATGCAGATTTGGGGACGAACCTTTAAAACAATTGCATACAAAATTGGTGCATGGCTTCCATAGAAGAGGTTCAGTCGTTCCTGCTGGGGCTTCCCGGCGGGCAGATAACGCTTGCGCTGGTTGTGTTCGTGGTTTCCGCATTTGTATTGTACTACGCGGCGATACTGCTTATCGCCCTGTTCAAGAAGGTGAGCTCAAAGACCAAGACCACGCTGGACGACATACTCGCGGACAAGGTGAGGAGGCCGCTGAAGCTCATATCCATTGTTGTTGCCGCTTTCCTTGCATCCGGGGCCGCGTACCCGGACGCGGTGCTCGCAGGGCATTCCACGGTTGAGATATTCAAAGTGCTGCTGATGCTCTGTGCAATCATCCTCATAGACGCGGTCGTGGACGGGCTGCTGATATGGTACGGGAAGGAGATTGCGCCCAGGACCTCCAGCAAGTTTGACGACGAGGTGTTTCCCCTCTTCAGGAAGGTCGCGCGCGTGCTCATATACGTGCTGGGCATACTCATCATACTTAGCGAGCTGGGCGTGGAGATTGCGCCCCTGATTGCGGGATTGGGGATTGCGGGGTTGGCGGTTGCCCTTGCGCTGCAGGACACGCTGGGGAACTTCTTCGCCGGGGTGTATATGCTCGCGGACAAGCCCATCCGGCCGAACGACTACATAAGGATAGACGGGACGGAGGTGGAGGGCTCGGTGGTGGAGGTGGGCTGGAGGAGCACGAAGATACTCACCCTTGCGAACAATTACGTTTTTGTGCCGAACTCAAAAGTGGCGCAGAGCATAATAATCAACTATTATAGCCCGGAGAGCCGGCTGGGGTACGTGATGGACTTCACGGCTAGCTATGATGATGAGCCGGGGAAGGTGGTGGAGGCGCTGCTGGAGGCGGCGAAGGAGGTGGAGAAGAGGACCGGCAAGATAACCTCGGGAGGCGGGGTCACCTGGGCGAGGCCGGACACCTTCGGGGAAAGCGCCATAAACTACAAGGTGGGGGTGCAGGTTCCCACCTATGTGGACAAGTATGCGGTGAAGGGGGAGATGGTGAAAGAGGTCTATACGCAGTTCAGGAAGAGTGGTATCACAATCCCTTTCCCCACACGGACTGTTTATCTGAAGGGGGACATGGATACGGGTAAAGGCAAGGAAATTAGAATAAAGAAAGGAAGGGGCGCTTAGTCTTCCGCGCCCGCCTTCTTGAAGAGCTTCACTATCTTCGTCTTTATGGTGGTCGGGATTGGCACCGCCATCTCCACGAACTCCACCACGAGCTCGTCCTTGTTCTCGTTCACCTTGGTCACGCGGGCTTTCTCCCCCTTGAACGGCCCGCTCTTTATCTCCACGGTGTCGCCCACTTCCACGACCATGGAGGCCGGCTTCTCAACCGTGACCATCTTCTGTATCTCCTCTATTGTTATGGTCTTCTTGAGCATGCCCTTGACGTGCCTGGTGTTGTGCGCGAGCTTCGCCGCGTCCTCGTCGCTTGCGACCTCCACGAACACATAACCCTTCACGTTCTCCGGGACCAGGAGGGAATAGACCGCGAGGCGCTGCACCCTGGCTTTTTTTTCAAGCATCTGCGAGACGATCTTTTCCTGCCCTGTTGTCACCCTGAATATGTATATCATGCATGCCACCTAGATTACTGTGAATATCACGAACATTATCACGCCAACCACGCCCACGATGAGCATCCCGGCGCCCGCAATCTTCATTATCTCGTCCAGCTCCCGGTTCGTCGGCTTCCTTGCTATACGCAGGATCCTTATGCAGCGGGATATCAGTTCTTTCATATTTTCACCTTCGGTGAAAAGACTGACAAAATTCTGCCCGATTTTCGCATCGGCGAAAATGGGCGCATTTTTCCTTCTGGAAAAATAGCGCGGAATTTTATCATCATCCTATCACGTCCAAATCTATATCGTCTGTCGGCGATGGGTTCTCGCTCTCCACCGAATACTTGGGGAACTTCACCCCTCCCAGCACGACCAGCACCTTTATGGATGCCTTCTGGAGGTTCGGCTCAATCCTGGAGCCCCAGATTATGTGGGCGCCGGGGTGTATCCTCTTGCTTGTCTCGGATACTATCAATTCCGCCTCCTTTAAGGTCATGTCCTCGCCCCCGATTACGTTCACGAGGGCGCGGCTTGCGCCTGAGATGTCCGCATCCAGCAGCGGGGAATTGAGCGCCGTTTCTATTGCAATGGTGGAGCGCTCCTCGCTCTTCGCATCCACGGACGCCTCGCCCAATCCGATTACGGAGTAGCCCGCGCCGGAAAGGATGGTCTTGAGGTCGGCGAAATCCACATTTACCAATCCGGATTTTGTGATTAGCTCTGCGATGCCCTTTACCGAGCCCGCGAGGACCTCGTCGCAGACCTTGAACGCCGTGTTCAGCGGGAGGTCGGGGGCGATTGTGAGCAATTTGTTGTTTCGGATAACTATGAGGGTGTCTGTGTTCTTCCTGAGCGCCTCCAACCCGGCGAGCGCGTTCTCCATCCTCACCCTTCCTTCGGAGTTGAAGGGGAGCGTTACTACCGCTATTGTGAGGGCGCCCATTTTCTTGGCTTCCTCCGCGATTATGGGTGCGCTTCCGGTGCCGGTTCCGCCGCCCAGGCCGCAGGTGACGAAGACCATGTTTGCGTCCTTTATCGCATCCTTTATCTCTTCCATGCTCTCCTTTGCGGCGCTTGCGCCGATTTCGGGGTTGCTCCCCGCGCCCCTCCCTTTTGTGAGCTGCTTGCCGATGAGGATTTTCCTGTTCGCGCGCACCTTGAGGAGGTGGCGGGCATCCGTATTTACGCCTATGAGGGTAACGCCGTCCACGCCCAATTCAAATAACCTGTCTACTGTGTTTGTGCCGCTGCCGCCAGCGCCCACGACGTATACGTGGGGCTTGGATTCCTCTATGAATCTCAGTATCTCCTCGTCCTCCTTGGAAACGGGGGCGGATGAGAGTTCCTTTATCTTGTCCTCAATCGTCACATGGCACACCCTAAAGCTAGTAGTGGATAATACTTCTTTGCAAAGATTTTAAATAATGCTTTAAACGTAATATTGCTGTTATCTGGTTAGCCCTCATAGTCTAGCTTGGATAGGACGCAAGCTTGCGGAGCTTGGAACCGGGGTTCAAATCCCCGTGAGGGCGTATCTTTTTAATTACTAGAGAAGATTTTGGGGGTATGCAGGGTGCGGTAGGGCGGAGCCTTAACGAGCAGAAAGTCTTCTCCTATGCGAAACTCGTGGAGAAGAGCGAGGGCTTCTGGAATTCCATTCTCGTATTTTTGGGGGCGCTTTCCCTCCTTTCCGCGATTCCATTCTATCCGCTTCCCGTCGCGTTCGTGGCTGCGCTGGTGTGCGGGGCGATTGCGTTCAAGGCGCCGCATTTCGGGGTTGCGCTGGGCGTGCTCCTTGTGCTGCCGGCGCTTGCTTATCAGTCTACTATACTGGCGTGGATAGGGTTGCTCCTGTTTGCGCTCGTGCTCTTTGAGATGTTTGACAATTGGGGAGTGATTGCGCTGCTGGAGGTGGTGTGCCTCGCCCCTTTTGCGGCTTATCCGTTTGCGATGTTCGCCGGTTTTATTTACCTGATGATGGCGTGGGGAAGCCTGCATTTCGGCTCGCACAAGAGCGTCATCATTTCTGTCCCTGCGGTGCTGCTCATACTGCTATTGTCCTCGTTATGGTTGGTGCAGAACAACGCGTATTTCCCGGTAACCATGAGTTTGTACGAGCCGGGGCTGGAGTCCCTGATGGTCTCAAAGCCGGCGATGGGCATGGGGGATTTTGCGGGTGCTATCGGGCCCGCGCTGGCGAATGCGTTCAACTTCGCCGGGGCGCGGGACATATTCCCGGCGATGGGGAAGATTTGGGACAACCTGATGCGGCTCCTGTTCATGGACTTCGGGCTTTTCCAGATAGCGGTTTGGGCGATTGCGCTGTATGCGGTGGGATGGCTGCCCGCGCAATTGAAGGGAAAGTGGACGCAGGCGGCGTCTGCGGCTGCGCTGCTGATTGTGCCTCTCCTTTATTTCGCCATGGGCATCGTGATGAGGTTCCCGTTCAATCCTATTATGCTGTTCTATGTGCTCGCATCCATACTGGTGCTTGCCGCCCTTGATTTTGTTGGAGTTAAGGTTTCCAAGGAGAAGCAGATAAGGGCGAAGGAAAAACTGAAGGGCTTCGGCAAGCTGGGCGTGCAGGATTTGCGGCTGGGCGCGGGGGAGCGCGGGCTGGGCGACGTGGGCGGATATGAGGACGTGAAGAAGGAATTGAAGGATTCCATCATCACTCCATTGCAGGAGAGGGAATTGGCGGATGCGTACGGGCTGAAGCCGCCTTCCGGGATACTTTTGTTCGGGCCGCCCGGCACTGGAAAGACGATGCTGATGAGGGCGTTCTCCAAGGAACTGGGATATGGATTTTATTATGTGAAAACTTCGGAGATTTTGAGCAAGTGGGTAGGCGAGAGCGAGAAGAACGTGAGCGAGATATTTGACACGGCGAGGAAGAGCGCGCCTGCGATAATATTCTTTGATGAGCTGGATGCGATAGGGAAGAAGAGGAGCGAGAGCGGCGTGGACGAGGTGGGGCCGCGCGTGCTCAGCACGCTGTTGCAGGAGATAGACGGGTACAAGGACGACAAGAAACCGGTGATTGTCGTGGGCGCCACAAACGTGCCGAACAAGCTGGACCCGGCGCTCATGAGGCCGGGGAGGTTTGATAAAATAATCTATATGCACCTCCCGGACCTGGAGGCGAGGAAGGCGATATTCAAAGTCCATATGTCCGGGATACCTACCGCGCCGGACGTGGACATCAACGCACTGGCGAAGAAGACGGACAGGTATTCCGGAGCGGACATAAAGAACGTGGTCACGGAGGCGCTGAACGCCGCGGCGCAGAAGGCGAAGGAGGCGAAGAAGATAATACCTGTGGGGATGGCGGACCTGCTCAATGTGCTGGGATACACGAAGCCGAGCACCACTTTTTCGCAGCTTGAGGATTATGAGGAGTTCAAGACGGACTTTGAGCGCTCAATCGCGAAGGAGGTGAAGCCCACCCAGGAGGAAAAGAAGGCGGTGGGCTGGAAGGACGTCGCGGATTTGGAGGACGTTAAGGGCGCCTTCAAGGAGGCGATTGAGGTTCCGCTGCTGCATCCGGAGCTTATGGAAAAGTACGGGGTGAAGGCGACTGGCGGGATACTCATGTTCGGGCCGCCCGGCTGCGGGAAGACGCTCGTGGTGAAGGCGGCTGCGAACGAGATGGACGTCACCATGCTCACGGTTAGCGGGGCGCAATTGATGAAGAAGGGCTACGGGCACGCGGTGAATGTCATAAAGGAAACGTTCAACAGGGCGAGGGAGAATCCCCCGGCACTGGTTTTCGTGGATGAAATAGAAACAATAGCGCCATCAAGGGAAATGGGGAGGGCGGATGTGGTAGGGCAGTTCCTTACGGAGATGGACGGGCTGAAGGAACTGAAAGGGGTGGTGGTCATAGGGGCGACAAACAAGCCGTCCATGCTTGACCCGGCGATATTGAGGCCGGGGAGATTTGATAAAATATTTTACATCCATCCTCCGGATGCGAAAGGAAGGGAGCAGCTTTTTGCAATACACTTCGGGGAATTTGCGAAGGGGTTGGACTTGGCGAAGCTCGCACGGCTCTCTGAAGGGTTCTCCGGTGCGGACATAGCGGCGCTCGCGCAGGAGGCGAAGATGCAGATGGTGAGGGACCGGCTTGCCGGAAGGGAGCCGCACACGAGCACGGACGATGTGCTGAGGATGCTTTCAATGAGGAGGCCATCCATAACCGCGCAGGCGCTGATGGAGTACGAGGACTTCCTGCACGAATACGGGGAGAGGCATTAGCAAGAAATCAGGCACTATTATTTAAAGGCTAATCTGAGTATGGGTATGACTGTTAGGGGTTGGTGCTTTGAAAAAAGACTCTAGTTTAGATGGCGAGCACTTAAACTTTGCCATAGTTCCAAAAGCACATACTCCGATGTATTTGATGCACAAATACTGGGCTAGAAAGCCGCATAATGTTGTTAGTGAATACGTCAAGAATTATTCAAAAAAGGGCGAAATTGTTCTGGATCCTTTTTCTGGAAGCGGCGTTACTGCCATAGAAGCGATTAGGGCTGGAAGAAAAGCTGTGGCATTTGATTTGAATCCGATGTCAATCCAGATAACTAAAATGACTGCGATGCCTGCCGACATATCCAAAATCAAGTCAACTTTTGATGAAATCAAATGCAAATGTAAAGAAGACATCACCAATTTGTATCTAACGAGATGTAAAAAATGCTCCAAACCTGCAACGATATTGGCAACCATTTGGGATAAAACAAAGAACAAACCAGTGGAACTGAGATACTATTGCGACACATGCAAATCAAGAAGTTCTAAAGAGCCAGAAAATGAAGATTTGGAGTTATTGAAAAAAATAGAAAATATGAAGATACCGTTTTGGTACCCAGAAACCAGGCTTGCTTACAATGGCAAGGATTTTGTTAAGAAAGAAAAGTCGGATTATATTAAAGACCTCTACACAAAAAGAAACTTAGTCGCACTATCAATATTGCATGATCAGATTGAAAAAATCAAGGATTCTAAAACTCAGGAATTTTTCAAATTCGCTTTTACTTCCATGGTCCATCTAGCGAGTAAAATGTGTCCTGTTGCAAAACCAAGCGAACGTTCGCATTGGAGTAAGTTCAGCTCAACATCCTTCTGGGCTTTACAGAGCTACTGGATCCCGCCAATAAATATGGAATCAAATGTATGGATGCTTTTCGAAAGTGCGATATGTGGAAAACAGGGGTTAATAAACGGAAAAACAGACTCAAATGAGACTATTGCGCGGTACAAGGAAGCAAAACAGTTTGAAGATCTAAATGATGATTCAAATATTTTTATCAAAAGACAAAATGTATTGGAGCTAGATCGAGCAATTCCTGCAAATTCAGTGGATTACATCTTCACTGATCCACCGTATGGTGGTGCTGTCCAATATTTCGAATTGAGTACATTATGGGCGTCTTGGTTGAGATTGGATATGGACTACTTGGACGAGATAACTATAAACTCTCAGCAAAGCAAAGATTTCGATTACTATCACAATATGCTCAAAGCGGCATTTACCCAGATGTACAAGATCCTTAAACCCGGCAGATATCTCACAGTCACGTTCCATAGCACTGACATAAAGATTTGGAATTCCATCTTGAAAGCAGTGGTGTTTTCTGGGTTTGATCTTGAAAAAATTGTATATCAGCCTCCGGCGAGAGCATCCGCAAAAGGTCTTATGCAGCCGTACGGCAGCGCAGTAGGAGATTACTACCTTAGGTTCAGAAAGCCAAAAACAGAGAAACTTGTCACGGACAAGCAGCTTGACCATATGACATATGAAAGAACGGTAGTAAATGCAGCGACACGGATAATCGAAGAACGTGGCGAGCCGACTACGTACCAGCATATACTGAATGGCATTATGGTACAACTCAACGGAGGGAGAGATGCGCCACTGGGCGCACGTGGACTAGAAGACGTCCTCAAAAATAATACGGGTGAAGGCAAAAAGCTGTCAGTAGTTAATGTGACCGATGAGAAAGGGAAGAGAATGAGGATGTGGTGGCTCAATGGAGTCCCACTTACGCGCATGCGGCCGGCGTTATCTGAAAGAGTGGATCGAGCGGTTGTGGATGTTCTCAAGAGGCGTATGAAAGCAAGTTTTGATGATGTTCTTCAGGAGATTTTCATCCAATTCCCAAATGCGGTAACACCTGATACTGATAGCGTTATCTCATCACTGGAGGAGTATGCAGATAAAACTCCGGATGGGATGTGGCGCCTTAAGCCGAAGGTTGTAGAACGGGAATCCCAACACACTTCTATGATTTATCTACTCGCAATGATTGGTAAGAGATGCGGTTATGACGTATGGATTGGGCATAAGGAACAGGCTGATTCTTATCAAGGCAAGAAACTTTCGGATTTATGCGACTTTGATTATGAGCCAAATATCAAGCTGGGTTTAACTAGCCACGAAATGGAACGGGTAAAACAAATAGATGTCATTTGGATCGATAGGGGTACTCCGGAATACGAATTTGAAGTGGAGAATACAACTGGTATAACCGAAGCATTTGTCCGAGGTTCAAATCTGCCGCAAACAACTTACCCAATGAAGAGATACATCGTTCTGCCAGACGAGCGCGAGCATTTGATGAGAAGGAAAATGAAAGAGCCGATGATAACTGAAGCAATGAAAGAAAACGGCTGGAAAGTTCTTTATTATGACGCTCTTCTCGCATTTTCTGAAAAAAACAAGAATGCAAAGAAGATGGATGCTAAAGAAATTGAGAGTCTTGTCTCAAAATTCAAGACCGAAGATGAACATAAACAGACAAAGCTCTCAGAGATGTCATAGCAAAATGAACTCGTTTCAATCATATCTGTTTTACCGCGATTACTCCCGCCTGCGTTTTGAAGAATTTGTAGCCCGCCCTCATGAGCACCCTTTCGGTTTTGGTGCCCCTCTGGGCGACTATCTCGTCCAGGTTGCCGTCCGGGTTAAGGGGCGTCGTGAGGGTGACGGCGAACTGGAACTCATGGGCCCTCCCCTCCATCTCGCGGTGGTCCACCAAGAGTTCGCGCAGCCCCTTCCCCTCATATGGGAGGAGGACGGCATCGTCCTCAAGGAAAATGGCATTAGTATAGCCGGTTTCCAGCTGGAGATTTGTAGGGTTATATGCGGTGCCCCATGCGAGCCCCACGGCGACGAGCATCCTGCCAACATATGCGCCGTAGCTCATGTTGCGCTTCAGGACTTCCTTCACCTCGTCCTCGGTGACCGCGAAGAGGCACTTCCTCATTATGTTGGTGACCTCCTCCGCGTCTTCGGGGGTGAGGCGCTTTATCTCCGCCTCTTCCATGTCTATGGGTGAGCGCACGCGCATCTTGGGGGATGCCTTCTCCTCCTTGTTCTCTTCAATTATGGCGCTCTTGAAGTCGCTCATCAAATGGATAATGCGAAGGAGGAGTTTTAATCTATTGCGATGGGGGCTGGGTGCGGGATCCTTACATGAACCTGGTGCCGCACACCGGGCATTTGGTATAAAGAGTGTCCATCTCATATCCGCAGATGGGGCACCTCCACACCTGCTTCTTCGCGCGGGCAATTTCGGCCTCAAAATCATAGTCCCCTTTCACGCATTTCTTGGCGTCCAGCTCGTTCAGCTCGCCGCACTTGGGGCATTTCTTCCTGAACATGGACTTTATGCGCACCCCGCAGGAGGGGCAGCGCTCCATGTCCAGCGTGACCTTTGCGCCGCAGGAGGGGCACTTGTAGTCCTTGTCCGCAAGCGTGGATTTCTTCTTTGAAAGCCCCTGCGTTATCGCGTCTAATAATCCCATCTATACACCACGAGGGCGAGCGGAAGGAGGGCTGCGAGCACGAATGTGGACGGGCAGAAGGGCTTGGAGCCGTTTGTGCCGGTGTTCCCGGCCCCGGGGGAATCCGTTCCCGTGCCTGTATCCACTGTGACCGGGACCTCTCCTGCCTCAACATCCTCAACCTGCGCCCCGAGGCACTGGGAGGACATCGCGCTGTTGAGCGCGGCAAGGCTCGGCTCGTAGTTGCCGCCGCGGACCGCGGTCTTGAGCGCGGCTATCTGCGTGGCGACGTTGCCGGAGTTGCACACGCGGGAGTTTGCGAGGTCCTCCGCGTTCTTTATCTCCGCAAGCGCGGCTGTGCACGCTGGCGCGTCCTCATTTATGGAACGGACGGTGTTTATCGCGCCCTCAACGAGCATCCTTGCGCCGTCCACCTGGCAGTCCGTGAGCAGGGCCGCGGATTCCCCCTCAATCCCTATGAGGGAGTCCCTGTCCGCCTTAAGCTTGCAACAGGTTGAGCCGCCGGGGCCGCAGAGGGAGAGCGGCTGCACCGAGGCGTACTCCTCAAGGAAAACCTCGGTCTTGTTCGCGACTATGAGCTCCTTCGCGGTCGGGAAATGGTTGAGCGGGACTTCAAAGATGGCCTCGTAGGTGGTTGCGCCCTGCGCCATCGTCACCTTCGCTATCTCAAGGGATTCCACCTCCTCGCCCCTGCCTCCCAGGTAGATCGGGATGCGCACGTTGCACGTCTTGCCGAACTCAAGGACCGGGCACTCCGTATCAACCAGCGCCCACTCGCCGCTCGTGAAATTCTTGTAATAGAAATATGCGATTGTGCGCTCGCCGAACGGGTTGTTCACCCATATCCCGAGCGTCACGTACTCCGGGCCGTCCCCGCCCGCGTCGCAGTTATGGACGATGACGTCCGTGGACACGGCCTGGGAGTTTATCGTGCTGAGCTCGGGCTCAAAATCCTCCGAAAAAACAAAACCTGAAACCAATAGCAACGCCAATAGGACGGCTTTCATGATGGGGATTTGCAGGAAGTATTTATATACTTTACAGAAGAGTGGAAAAGATGCGGGGTTGGCTGTTCGCGTTCGTACTGCTTGGGCTAGCCTTCGCTGCTGCCCCCGAAGTGCACCTGCCTAACCTGGACCCGTTTGAGAACCCGCTGCTCATCGGGGCGATGATTCTTCTGGCGGTCTCGTTTTCCGCGCTGGCATACGCCGTGTCCACCGCCATACAAAACCCCTCCGCAATCGCCTGGAGCAAGGACATGGTGAGGGAAACCATAGCGGGCGTGATAATAGTCGCAATAGTGTATGGGGCTGCGGTCACCGCGAACGGGATGATAGTGGGCATGACCGGGTACGGAAGCCTTACCGAAGTGGGCTCGGGGCCGACCGAACTCGGCTCGGCCGCCCTTGACCCGCTTCTTGGGGACCTGGAGATGGTCTACGGGAAGGTCGCAGAGGCGTATTTCTCCGTGGCGGTGCAGCAGGGCACCTCCATGAGCGTCACGTTCTCCGTGCCCCCTGTAAAATTCTTCTTCCTGCAGCCGGCGATATATTACGCGAGGGACATGATGCCGTATTACGGGATGGCGCCCATGCTGCAGTCGCTAACCCAGAGCTCCTACCAGCTCACGATACAGATGCTGAGCCTGAAGATGGTGAAGGTTTTCCTGGTGTATATCGGCGCGGTGGTGCCCGGCTTCCTGCTCCCGCTCGGCTTCGTGTTCAGGATTTTCCCGCTCACCAAGAAGGCGGGCGACACGCTGATAGCCCTGAGCCTCGGGGGCCTGTTCATGCTGCCGGCGTCCCTCATAGTGGTCAAGGAGATGCGGGACCTGGCCGGCTTCGGGAACGCGGGGAGCGCGGTCGGCTTCGTGAGGACCGAGAAATTCTACGATAACGTGGAGCCGACGCTGTTCTCGCAGCAAAGCGCGGCGCTGGTCAGCGGGCTGTGCCAGAACACCGCGGTAAAAGTGATATTCGGGTTCGGGGAGATGTTCTGGGGGATCCTCTACGCGCTCATAATGCTGCTGATGCAGAACTATGATTTCTTCGGGAATTTCAACACCTTCGTGAGCCAGATATGGCCATGGATAATATACGCGCTGCAGATGCTTTATGCGACCGTGCTCACCGCGATAGCGGAAAGCGCCGACTCGGGGGCCATGTATGACCGGACGATACAGCCCATAGTGCAGTACCTGTTCCCTGCGGTCAGCGAGATAACCGCCTTCTCCATCATTTCCATAATCATGATCGCGGTGATAACATACGGCGGGACAAGGGCGGTCTCAACCGCGCTGGGCGGCGAGTACTCATTCGCCGGCATAACGAGGATGGTATGATGAGGGGAATTGCGATTATCATGGCTCTCGTCTCCTTTTCCTCGGCCGGCTGCGGCATAATGGACACGGACGCCAACGTGGCGTTCACGCAGGCGCTCCCGATCATAGGCGCGGCGATCGCGCTTTCCATCGCAGTGGCGGCGCTCGCCTACATGGCGGGCAGTTTCATGAGGAACCCCAACCTGCTCGTTTTCAGCAAGGACCAGATATTCCACACGTTCGTTTCTGTGCTCCTTGTTATCTCAATAGAGGGGATATTCTATGGGACGTGCATGTTCGCCAGCAGCGCGGCCGGCAGCGACCTGCAGTCCGCTTCCCTCAATTACATGCGGGAACTGCGGGTGGACGGCGGCCAGATGCTCGCCCAGATAATGAAACGCTCAATTGAGTATAAGTTTGAGGCAGCGTATTATACGGCATACCAGGTCCCGTACATGGGAGGGGAGGCCTATTGGTGGGAGGCATACAACAACGCATACGCCCGCAACCTGGAGATGCTGTTTGACTTCGTGATGGTGGGGTATGTCAGCGCGGGCGTGCAGTACAACCTCCTCGGGATGCTGCCGCAGATTGCGCTGGGCGTGATGGTGCCGATGGGGCTCCTGCTGCGCTGCATCCCTAAGGCGAGGGAGGCGGGAAACATGGTGATGGCGCTCGCCCTTGCGCTTTATGTCGTGATTCCGTTCTGCTACGCGGTCGCATCAACCATGAGGGAGACGGAGGTGCCGTGGTTCACCGGAGCGCCTGACGACACGGGCATCTCTTTTGAGGACGCGGGGCTGTACCTGTTCCAGACAATATTCCTGCCGAACCTCGCCTTGGTCGTGTTCGCGACCGCGGTGGGCGGGCTGATGAAGGTGGCTAAGGTGATACCATGAGGGCTGCACGCATATTCCTGCTCACATTCGCATTCCTCCTTGCCGCGGCCTTCGCGCAGGGCAGCGCGGGGGAGATACTCGCAGGCGTGCAGGAGCAGCCCGGGCTGCTCGGCAGCATAGCAAAGGACTGGCAGGTCTATACTGTGGCAGTGATGCTGCTGATGGCGGGGCTTGTGGCGCTCGCGTATGCGATAGCGAACTCGTTCTCGCTGCCCGACCTGAGGGCATGGGCGGACGTGGAGCTGGGGGAGATATTCGCCAGCGCGCTCCTGCTGATGTTCATAATAGGGATAATATCGTTCATAGACGTGAGCGCCGCAGGCATACTCGGCCCGAGCTTCCCGAGCTCCTGCGAAAAGCCGGGCTTCTGCCCCGCGAACATCGCCTCGGACTACCTGGACAGCTACCTGAAGGCCGCGAATTCCGCATACAGGACAACGATGGTCAACAGCATAGACACCGCGAACGACGCGTTCGCGGGCAGCACGGTCGGCATACAGGACCTTATATACGGCTACCTCACGTACAGGTTCAGGGACAACCCCGAGAAGATGATACAGGTGGAGATGTACGACCAGGTCCTGCAAAACCTCTCCGCAGTGCTGGCCTCGCTCGGGATGCAGAAGTTCATGCTGAAGTTCATGACATTCAGCGTAGCGCCCGTTGCGATATTCCTCGGCATTGTGCTGCGCTCTTTCTTCCTCACGCGCAAGATGGGCGGCCTCCTGCTTGCGTTCGGGCTGGGCTTCCTTGTGGTATACCCCCTCACTTATGCGCTGGCGTGGTACACGCTGGATGCGGCGATTTACGGGGCGCAGAAGGGCCCGAGCGGTACGCTGAACCCCTGCCCGAAAGTGTGCCTGCCGTTCTCCAAGGTGGTTGACCTTTCGGAAACGCCGCTCGTGGAGGTGCCCATGGAAACGGTGAGGGAGGACTTCCATGGCCAGTGCATGGCTGAGCTGGAGAGCGACGGCATAGGCGAGACGGGCCGCTCAAACACCTGCATGGACGCATGCAGGGATGATGTGGATTCAACAGGGCGCTCGGATAGCTGCATGGACGGATGCACCGCAGGGATAGATTCCACGGGCAGGAGCGTACCGTGCATGGACGGCTGCATGGGGCAGTACTTCTTCAACTGCCAGGCAAGGTGCGCGGAACAATGCACCGAGGCGGGCTATGAGATGCCCGCGGCGGAGTTCCCGGACCCCGCGGTTGTCGCCAGGTGGGAGGAATGCATGGACCCGTGCATGGAAGCGGAGAACTGCGACGCGACTGGGGTGGAAAGGACATCTTATTGCCAGGCAAACGAATGCCCGGTCGTGATAGGGGAGCTGGCTAGCGGGGTGGAATACTGCCAGGCAACGGAGTGCGGCGTGCTGCCAGGATACACGGGCGAAGAAACGGCGTACTGCGAAGGGCAGTGCACCCCCCTTGAAGGGTTCGGGGGCAGCAGCGAGGAGTATTGCGACCATGAAACGGATGGGATGGTGGCACGGCTGGGGAGAACGGGCGGGGTGGCGGTGGGGAGCGGGGCGGATTACCACTCATACGGGTATTGCCCTGTGGACCCGTGCGGGTTCCCGATACCCTACCAGAAAAAGGAGTGCCTCGGATACACCGGAACCCCTAACATATGCAACACAAGGCCGTTCCAGCCCGACGACCCGGCATATGCGATGATGGACGCGAGCGAACTGGTGGACGGGTGCCCCGCGGAATGCAGGACGCTTGCGCCGATGGCGCCTGGCGCTGAATGCTTCAACCGGAAGAGCATACGGCAGGATGACGGGACGTACAAATACGAGCCGCTATGCCCGTCGCAATGCATGTGGATAACCACGGGCGGGGAGACGGACCGGACGTGCCCGGACGAATGCAGGGAATTCTATCCGGCACACCCGCAGGAGCTCTGGGACGCGAAGGCCTCGGACCAGACCTGCGTGTACATAATACCTGATGTTGTTTTTGACGAGCCGGACACGTGCTCGCAGTGCGCGTTCGTTGCGGAGAAGGGGCTCACGATGGAGCCCGCGATGATATGGGACTGCACCGCGTTCTGCGGCGCACCGAGTTCAACGGTGATGGGGCAGGACCCGGCCACGATGACGAACAACATAGGCGGGATGCAGGGGCCGACTGATGTCATAGCGGTGAGCAAGCTGATGGTGCCTGCCTTCGTGCTCCCGATTTTCTGCCTTGCGGTGACGCTGATGTTCGTGATGTCGCTTTCGCCCATGCTTGGCGGCGACATAGACATACCTGGGATGATGAGGATGATGCAATGAGGCAAACTGGACGGCTGTTGCTGTTGCTGGCGCTCCTTTCGCTCTCCTTCGCGGCCGGCGAGTCCCCGGACTGGGTTCCAATTGCGCTGCTCGCCGCCTTCACCGGGCTCGGCGTGCTTGTGATATTCTACCTCATCAGCTATGTTGTTGAGGCGGACCAGATGAGGTCCATGGCCATTTCCGAGATGTGGCAGGTCGTCATAACCGCGGTGATGATCGCAGGGTTGATCGGGGCGCAGGCGCTGGCCACGGAGTTCGGCGCGGGGATGGCAGGCGATTTCGGCGCAGAGCCTGGCGACACGCAGCTGGATTTCGCAGTGAAGGTCACCCAGGCGACCGTTGAGTACCAGTGGGGCACCCTGATGGATTATACAAACAATGTAGTGCTGCCGATGGGCGACCTCGCGTCCCTCTCCGGGAACTGCTGGCTGTTCGGGGTGGCATTCACATATTCAGGATGCGCGAGCATAAACGTGCCCTTCTCCTCAGCGTCCCTCGCGGCGAGGACCATGGCGATGGCGATACTGGCGCTGAACTCGCAGCTGGTGCTTCTGAAATTGGCGGGCAGCTTCTTCTTCCCGGTGCTGCTGCCGGTGGGGCTGTTCATGCGCACTTTCCACGTTACTAGGGGCACCGGGGGCTTCCTCATCGCGTTCGCCGTGGCGTTTTATTTCGTTTATCCCCTTGCAACGGTGCTCACGAAAGGGATGGCGGACATGGTCCCCCTCTCCTCAACCGGCGCCTCCTACCCTGGCATAGACCAGGTGTACGCGGACGAGACATGGGAATTCAGCAACGTTTACACATTCACGGTGCCGGCGGAATGCGACCCGTTCAAGACGTATGATTACCCGGAGACGGACGAGTTTGAGGGATTCGGATACACGCAGAACCAGGTGAACAACCTGCTGAACGAAAACCTGATGGACCCGCTGCTGTTCATCTTCATGATAGAAGGGATATTCAGCCCCGCGCTGAGCGTGCTGATTACGCTAGCGGTGCTGCGGCCCCTGACAAGGGCATTCGGGACCGAGGTTGACGTTTCGGCCCTAGGGAGGGTGTCTTAGATGGTGTGCGCGGACATAAGCTGGCTGTATTCCCTTTCCGTGCTTTCGCTTGGGGTCACCCTAGTGGTCCTGGGCTTGGCGTACGCGCTGGGGCAGCTCCTCAGCAACCCCCAGTTCAACGTATGGGCAAAGACGGAGATGTTCCAGGTGTTCATTTCGTTCTTCCTGGTCCTGCTCGTGCTCTTCATGAGCGGCTCAATGTGCCACTTTAAGTATGCGGACCTTGCCGGGCTGGGCCCGGCAAGCAGCAACCCGCTGGACCTCTCCGCAAACCAGTACGCATACACGCATCCGGAAATCCTCCCGGAGGACAATATGATAAATGCGTCTGGGAAATACCTCGCGAACGTAGCGTATTTCATAAACACCGAAATGAGGGCGGCACGCGCCCTGTACGGGATTTCGGACGAGGCGTCAAGGTATTCGCGCACCCCGTGCATGCCTGCCGCGACATTCTGCCTGTACGGGACCAGCGGATACACCGTGAGGCCGTACTCCGGGCTGAGCAGCTGGTCGCAGATACTCGGGTTCTCGCTCTACACCGACACCGCCTCATACCTGACCGTCCTCATACAGATGGCTCTGCTCGCGTTCATATCCGGGGGAGGGATAATGGCGTACCTGCCGCTTGCGATAATACTGCGCTCGCTCCCGTTCATGAGGCAGCTCGGGGGCGGATTGCTGGCGATATGCATAGCCCTGTTCATCATCTACCCTGCGCTGCTCACCGTGGAGTCCCTGTTCTGGAACCCATACCAGATGATTGGGGACGGCTGGGGCACGCTTGTGGATGCGGCGAACAGCATGGGCAGGGGATTCTCGTATGTGAGCGCGGGGGCGTATGCGGAGACCATGGCCGCGGCGCTTCTCCTGGCGGGCGCTCTTCTGGACCTGGCCGCGATAATAGCCGTGGCTGTTTCGGCTGGGTTTGTGAGCGCGGTGCTCGCGATAGTAAGCGCGGCGGGCGGCCAGTGGACGCTGGACACGTTCAATGCGGCGGTGCAGGTGAGCATGCAGGCGTCTTCCATATCCTTCTTAAGCGCGACGTTCCTCCTTTCGCTGAACATAATAGCCATAGGCGCGTCCGCACGGGAGATTGGAAGGCTGTTGGGGCAGGAAGTAGACCTGAGCAGGCTTATGCAGGTGTTGTGAATGGCTGCGGAGGATTTGTTCCACTGGGCGTTTGCGGGCTGGGGAGCCGGCGGGTTCTGGTTCGTAAACTGCATACTTGCGATACTCATAACCGCGGTGGTGATGGGGACCATCTACATAATCTCATACGCCTTCAACATGGGCGGGCTGAAAAGGTTCGCGGTGTCGGAGTTCTACCAGCTTGCGGCGACGGCGGTGCTGGTCATTTTCCTGGTCGTGATAGTTGAGAACGGGCAGGAGTTTTTCCTTTCCAGGTACCCCGGCGGGATAATCTGCCAGGGCGCGGTGGTGCACAACACCGTGGAGGCTGCGATGTGCCGCACCGAGGAGCGGCTCACGTATTTCAGCAACGCGTTCAATAGCATACGGGACAGCAGCGACCTCGCGGACAAGGAGCTCAGGTACTATTCATCCATGTCGCTGTTCGGCATAATATTCTGGCAGGGGAACTTTGACGCCAGCCTGCACAAGTACGTGGAGACGCAGCACGCGATAGCGTACAAGCTGGTTTCGCTGATGATTTCGCTCAACAGCCAGGTTTTCGTGCTTAAATACATATTGGAGAACATGCTGGTGTTCTTCCTTCCGCTTGGGATAGTGCTCAGGACCCTGCATTTCACGCGCGGCATAGGCGGTTTCTTCATCGCGCTCGCGGTTTCCTTGTATTTCATCTATCCGGGCATGCTCTTCATAATGGACGCGTCATACGGCCCCGCCGCGCCGGAGATGCCGTCCTCAATATCAAACCGCGCGGACTTCTGCAACATACCTATATTCTCGGGGATGTCGCTGGGGGCGGCCACGCCAGAGGGGCAGAGCACGAGGAGCGCGGCGTCAATATCCGTAAGCACCTCCAACCTTGCGTCGTTCATGTCGCAGGTTTTCGTGAAGCTGTTTTACGACAATATGGTTGCGCTTTCAATAGCGGTCGTGGCAATGAGGTACATGACCATGCTGCTCGGTGGGGACAGCAGCGTGTTCCTGCAGATGATGGGGAGGTGGGTGTGATGAAGGGCATTTTCTTTGTCTTGGCTTTCGCTTTCGTGATGGGGGCGCTCGTGCTTCCGGGCTGCGTGGCGCCGCAGCCGTCGTTCAGCAACTGCTGCATGTATGCAAACGCGAGCGAGGACGGGCGCTGCATAACCGCAGACCGCACGGAATACGAAATAGCCGGAGAAGGGTGCGACCTCCTCAACATGGCATGCAACGTCACTCTCGGGGAGGGGGATGAGGCGCACGACGAGCTCCTGCCCATCTGCCCGAAGTCCGAGCTGCTGAAGTGCAACAGCAGCTGCGTAGGGATGTTCTGCGGCTCCTTTGAGTTTGACCCCAGGCCGCCGATATCGCTTGACGCGGAGGACATGAACGATTCCCGCGACACCGGGGATGCGGACACGGGCCAGTTCGGGGGGACTGACAGGGGCGGGGCGAAGGGATTGTACAACGGGGAATGCAAGTTCCTGAACATGAGCCCGGCCACCCTGCGCGCCACCGCCAACACGAACGGGGGCTTCGCGCTCAACAGCTTCAGGTTCGGCGTCGGAGATTCGTTCGCGGATTTTGACGAGGCGAGCATGTACTACCCGCTGACGGACTTCGCATGCAAGATAAACCTGCTCGGCACCACGGACAGGTATGCGAACTACGCGATACCGAACGTGCTCGTATCCGGGAAGATATGCAGCCCTCCGAGCCCGGGGGACAACAAGTGGATGTGCATACCCTCCACTTCTCCTGGAGAGGAGCCCATCTGGGCATATTCCTATTTTGACTGCGCGACGAAGTGCCTGCTCCAGTGGCAGGGCGATTATGCGGGGATAGACCCGGACAGCGCTTACCTCACGGAGAGGAACGGGCAGGCGCTGGGGAACCCGTTTGCCTACGGGGCAGCCGCGGCATCGCCCTGGGGGCCGCTGATAAACGACAAGGACTACAAGAGCGCCGTGGTGGAAAGCTCGTTCTACGACGGATATCCGCTCGGCTATAATTATTATGGCGCGGATTTTGAGAGGGACGACCGCCAGCTGGGCCCGGACAGGGGAGGGATAGATGGGCTGCTCGCGGAGCAGGGAAGCGGGGAATTTATTGTGCAGGGCGATGTGATGGACTATTATGCGGGCGCGGAGGCGGATTTGCCTGTCATGGAGTGGGACAGCCTGCTTGAGAATTTCGTTACCGTGGAGAGGGAGCCGCACAGGATGTACAACTTCCTGCTCACTTACCATTCAGTCTATTCAAGGCAATTCCAGGACGGGCACTACCTGGCGGACGGCTCCTGGGCGAATGGGGCGGAGTTTGAGTGCACGCTTGAGAACAACGGCTGCCTCTCGGGCTACTGCAACATATTTGACTACTCGCGCGGTGTTTGCCAGAACATGGACGACCTGGCGAAGGATGCTAACTGCGACTGCATGTATGATTTCAACGAGGGGGGCGTAGTGTGCACCGGAAAGAAATTGCTGAATTCCGCTTCCTGGGACAGGTACGGGGATGCCACCTCCAACATAGAAGTGGCGACCACCCTTGCGGCGCCGATAGACCGGATAGGGGACTCGCCCTTCACGCACACCTCCATGCCTTCCAAGGGGAGGATTGTGAAATTCAACCTGGACAACCCGGACTACATAAGCGGCATAGCCGAGGCGGACCGGAACGACATAGAGAGGCCCTTCCTCGTAATATTCCTTGGCGGCGAGGACACCGTGCCGCAATATACGGTCCGCACAGGGGAAGGGGGCACATCATACGGGGACATGGCGGGTGAGGACGTGAGGTGGGACACCCTCACGATACCGCAGGTGCTCTCAAGGGAGAAGTGGGACGGGTGCGGCGGCGACTGCGGGAAATTCTACACCACGTTCGTGGACCAGTGCGTGCCCACTTATGAGGAAAACCCGGGGTTCTATGCGGACAGCTTCAGCGTGTGCTATGCCGGGGATAACCCGAGGACCGGATGGCGCGGCATGTACCTGGACACGGACGGGACAATCAAGGACGAAAATTGGAACTGCCAGGGGCTTGAGCTCTTCAACAGGCAACACGTGGACGGGAAGGGTGACGGCAGGTCGTGGCAGGTGTATTGCTACGCGCGGGACGAGGACGGGAACTGCGAGGCGTATTCTGTTTCCGCGCTCGTGATAAGGGGAAAGGACGTCATTTACACGGACGCGGATGGGAACGAGGCGGAGGGGCAGGCGTTCGGGAAGTGCCTGCTGGACGGGAATGGGAACCTCCTCACAAAGACGTATGGCTACTGCGAACAGTGCGGCTACCTGACCATGGCGAAGGACAGCGTGGTCGCCCTGCCCGAGGAAAAGGACGACCCGGGATACGAGGCGCTGCGCGGAAGCGGCGGGAGCGCGCAGCGGAAGGACAATAAGTATTGCCCCTCGCTCATGATAAGCACCATTTATTCGCCTGCCGCCTCTTCGTCCATAGAAAGCGCGCCCCCTCCGCTCGTGGAATGGGAAGGGGAGGGCGTGCATCCTTCAAGCGATGATGAGGATGATTCGTACTACAGGAGCCAGTGCACGATGCCGGACGGTAGCGAAGTCGGGATGGAAGAGGCATGGCCGGACTACCTTCCGAATGCGTATTACCTGAAGTCAAAGCTGCAGGATTACCTTCAAAGGAACATAATGCCCGTGCTGTTTGCGGACGACGATGGGCTGTATCGGGCGAGGACTTCGGACAGCGAGCCGTACAAGGACAAGCCCGTGCTGCAAATCGGATTCACAGACCATTATGAGGAGATACAGGCGGCCACGACCACTCATCCGCTGCTTGCCGAGATGTGGAGCCGAAATCCGTCCACTTCATATTTTGACAAATACGCGCAGGCAGGGGACCAGCCGTATGCGTACAGCACGCAGGGAACATATCTTGCGGATTCGGTGATGGACCTGGGCGCCGGGATAATAGTTGTGAAGAACCTGAGCGCCGATTTTGTGGAGGGCTCTGGCATCACTACCGGGCTGGGGTGGAGGTCCGGTTCGGTGAGGGCAATGTGCCCCAATTGCATGGTCGCGGTGGCGGCAGGCTACGACGAGGGGAAGGGCTCGCATGAGGAGAAGATGCGGCTGGTTTCACGGCTCTTCGGGTACGGCATGAGATATGGGTCAGGGGAGCCGCTCTGGGAGGACTACTCATACAACATGTCCTGCGCAAACGGGGAGGTCCCGTGCCTGTATGAGCGCCTGGATTATGCGGACGTGATTGCGGTGGACTGGACGCTGGGGGGGAGGAACTCCCACTGCGACATTGAAGGCCAGGACGAAAGGTTCGCCGCGATACTGGCGGACGAGATGGAGTTCGGCTCAAAGATGCTCAGCAGGTTCGGGAAGCCGCTTGTGGTTACGGACCTCACCATAATACGGCGCGAGGGTGCGATTTATGACGAGGGGGTTAGGGACTGCTGGGACGAGGAGAGCGCGGCGAGGTTCGTTGGATACCTCGGCCAGCATACGGAAGACCTGATAAGGAGCGGCCATATCGGCATCATTTATGGGGATTGGAGCTATGGGCATTCAAGTGGCACCTCCGGCCCCACATACATAAGGACGCAGGAGAGCATAGCCGGAGGGAGCGTGGGCGGATACAGGGGCCCGCTCTACGAAGGCACCCTGTTCGCCGCAAGGGACTTCTCGGGATACGGCAGGATGATTTCATTGATAGAGGTGCCTGTGAAGGAGAGCTGCGCCTGCGTGCCATGCACATCCACGGACCCGGCGGAGATATGCAACGGCCAGTACGCGGGGAGCGGGGCGCTGTGCGAATGGGAGGGCGCGCGCGTGATGGTCAAGTGGCCAGACGACTGCATAACCGGGGATGCGTGCATGCCCGAGGGCGAGATTGCGGGATACTTCATGGACTGCACGATAGTGGCGGGCGGGCAGGAAACCTCGTTCAGCGCGGATGGTGCCGATGTCGCGGCTAACCCCGAGCTTTACAAACAGATGATAGCGTCCATAAGCAACACGGTGGAAAGGCCGTGCTTCATGGGAAAGACATACGGAAAAACAGAGATAACGCGGTTCCTCTCCCACCCCGTGCTGTTCAGGACGGACGGGAACCTGAGCTATACATGCAACCCGCTTTCCGCGGCAGAGGGGGCGCTTTGCGGCCCCACGCCCAGCCTGGACCTAGGGCAGATGGACTGCACGCTGAGGCCGAAGATGGGCGGCATTGTTCCCGGGGGCGGCATTCCGTTCCCTGACCTGCCCAGCGGGCCGATAGGAGGATAAAATTTAAAGGTGAGCATATCCATAACGAATACATGAGGAAGGGTTTGCCAGCCGTGGTTATTCTGGTTGCGGCAATCCTTTCCATGGTTCCGGGCATCGTTTGGGGGGAATATGGAGGAGGCCCTGCGCCCGGCATCTCAAATCCGCTCATCCGCGTGGACATAACGGGGGTGCATGTGATAAGCCCGCAGGAGGTCTGCCCTTCGTGCAGCATATTCACTACGCAGCCTTTTATGGCGCCGTCCATAAACGAGGAAGAGGAAACCGTCTCCGTGAGCATGGGGGTCATAGATGCGGGCGGCCTGAGCCCGGTGGAGGGCGCCACGATTTTCGCATATGTGCAGAGGCAGGATGGGAGCAATGCGCAGGCACCCTGCAGGGTATACACCAATGAGAACGGGAGCGCAAAAATCAGCTACAACCCGGAGGAATGCCGGGATGGGTGCACGACGAAGTTCTTCTTCTGCTGCGCAGACCCGGTCGCGCTGGCATGCGTGCTGGAGCCGTGCCTCGGCCAGCCGGTTGCCGCATACACGGACATACCCGCATGCGCCGGATACGGTGGGGAATGGCCATCCCCTGCAACCATAGATGGGGAGGAGGTACAGCTATATCCCACGCTTGAGACTGCATTCATCCCGCCCCAGACGGTGCTGCCGGAATTTGACTACACGTTCACCTTATGCTTCCCGCTGCTGGTGATATTCGGGTTCCTGGGGGCTGCGATGTACGCTTCGGGGAGGGACCCGTTCGCGATGTTTTCATTCTATACCCCCAGGTTCACGAGGGGGGCCGAGAGGCCGATACAGGGAAGGGGATACACCATACCCGGCTCCTCAATAATAAACGTCGCGATGAAGGCGACCGACCTTGCGACCGGTAAGACAACCGCGAAGGAGATGTTCACCAGTTCCATGGAGCAGAGCTCCATGATAGCGAAAACAAAGGGCGCCACGGGCGAGCTTGGCTCAGGCACGGGCAGCAGGGCTGCGGCTGGCAGGGCAGGCGCTGCGGCAGAAGAAACCAGCAGGACCTCCGCAGACCGCATGGCGGCGGGAGGAGGTTCCGGTGCGGTGCTGGGCATGAGCCTCGGGGTGTCAGAACAGATGATGCGCCCCGGCGCGGCTGGGGTCGGGGTGGGGACCGCGCTTCTTGCGCTGCTGGGGATAATGCTTAGGTTCTCAAACGCTCCCTGGCTTACGGGCGGGCTGGCCCAGAAATTGATCGGCATTGCTGAAGCGTGGCAGGCGGAACGCGTCGCGAGCTATGCGCAGACTTATGCGGCGCCAATATCCTCAACCGTTCAGACGCAGTTTGACTCCGAGGGATATGTGGCAAAACTCACTTACAGGGACCCGCAAAGCGGCCAAACGATTGTTGTGGAGGGGCGGGAGGCATGCGCAGCGTTCATAGATTCCGTTACGACGGGCCTGTATTTATCCTCCCAGGCAGGAAGCAATGCTGCAACCGAACTCATGAGCAACTTCAACGAAAGGATTGCAAACCTCCAGCACCCCACAGCAGGGGCGAGGGAGCTGCTCAGGGTGGAAGTGGTCAGGGCTGAGGGGCCTGCCGAGGTCCTGGATGCACTGGGAACCCTGGCTGACCTGAACTCCTCGGCTGCAAAGAGGCGCGAGGCGCTGGAGATTGTCGCCGGCTCCGACCAGGTTTCGGAAGATGTGAAGATAGCCGCCTTCGTTGCAGCCACGGAAGGCATGACGTACCACCAGTTTGCGCAGTTCGTTGGCGCGGAAGGAACGGCCGCGAACAGGATATTTTTGGAGCTCGTCTCCAACTCCGCGGCGCTCAATGAGAGGCTGGACGGGAAGATTGACGGGAACATGCTTGGGGCGCTTGGGGCCGCCGCGGAGCGGCTTGAGCAGCTTAACGGAAGCAGGAGGGAGGGGCAGGCGGACAGCCTGGGCTTGGGCACGAGTGTCGTTGCAATAAGAAGCGGCATTGGTGAATGCCACGGGGATGCGGATACGTTCGTATTCAGGCAGGGCACCGAGGAGGCCGCCGCGAAGATGGCTGCTATGGGATTGTCCGGTGCTGCGCTGGACACGCGCATAAGTTTTGATGAAATAGGGGGGCAGCGGGTTGTTCTCGGCCACATACAGGATGACGAAGTGCGCGCGGAGATTGAAGCAGCCACGGACAGCGAGGGAAATATAGACATATCAAAGCTAAGCGGAAAGGCGAGAAGCGAGTTGGGAGACGTGATTAACTACCAGCTCAGGGAGGCGGTGGTCAGCGAGTACAATACAGCATATTCCGTGCAGCAGGAGGCGGATTTCAAGAACGGGGATTCGGACGAAGCGAAGGCGGTGAGGGCCTTCCAGGATGCGCTGGGGAACTACGAGGCGGCTTCGCAAAGCTCCTATTCCCTTATTGACAGGTACGTGACCGGGCCTGCTATGGCTGAGGTTGGCGGGTTGCTGGATAGCAATCCGAATCCTGTGGATAGCCAAGGAAGGTTGACAACGATGGTGCTGCCCGAGCACCTTGCAGCGGATGACGTGAAGAGGATAATGCAGGACCATGGCGTGGACCCGGAGCTGGCCAGCATAGTCGCAGGCATCAGCGGGGCGGAGGCGCAGGCGAATTTTGCAACCGGGCTTCGCGAGGGGCTGGGGTCGCTGACGATGGGGCCCGCGGAGTTTCACGGGCAGAATGCAGACAAAGCATATGGCGACATTGGCGAAGTGGACCGCCAATTGGCAGAATTCAATGCCGCTGTGCAGACGCTCCAAAACCCGGATGCAACTGCAGAAGCGAAAGAGCAGGCGAGGGGCATCGTGGCTGCGGGCGCATTGATTGTGGCGGACCACGTGCCGGATGATATGGGCAATCTAATCCCGGTAACACTGTGGGAGCATGTGCAGGGGGAGGCAAGCCGCATCATGGGCGACCAGAATGCGAGCCAGGCGGACAAGCAGTGGGCGCAGGAGGTCAGCGGCATAAACCCGGAAACGGCGCTGAGTGACGAAAGGCAGGTGGCGGTGCTTTGGCAGGAGTACAACACGCATATGGGGGAGCAAAAGGACGCGCTGAATGCAGAGATGGAATCCAGCAGGAATATGGAAACCATATTTGCGCTTGGGCCGCCCCTTGACCATCCCCCTTCCAATGAACAGGAAAGGATTGTGGCGCAGGAGAGGGAAAGCGCGCTGCGGGCTGCGGTAGAGCAATACGCAACCTCGGCGTATTCACAAGCCGAAGCAGGTGTAACGCCAGATATTGGGCAAATAATATTAGGCACCATGTACGGAAACCCGAATGAACGGGAGATGCTGGACGAGGCGAGGTCAGGCCTGCCCCCTGCTGTTCAGGGACAGCTTGACGTGTTCCTTTCGGATACAGCGTCAGATGAGGAGAAATCATCCGCCTTGACTGTGCTCGTGCCTGCCTTGGATACTTATTACAGGTATGCCGAAAATCCTGCTGACGACCGGCTAACCGCAGCGGACCGCGGAGATGCCCAGTGGGCGGTGCATACGCTCCAAAATTCGGAGGACCTTGCGGCAAGGGCGCAGGCAGCGGATGTCCTAAAAGGGCTTAGGGGCGTCTCGGCAGAGGCGCAGCCGGGGATAGATGCGCTGGTTGCCACGGCGAACGTGCCGCCCTCGCAATTTAGCGAGGAGCAAAAGGCAAGCCTTGGCACAGCAGCACCAGTTGTCCAGGAAAGGCTGGATATATACTTTGATACTGTGGGGCTTGACAGGGCAGTTTCGGATCCGGATGGGACCCGGCTCGGGCTGGCAAACGACTATGCCGCAGGCCGCCAGACGGAACTGGAACAACTCAGGCAATATGCACTTGATGGCGGCAGTGCTGTGGGCAGGGCCCAGTACGAGAACGCACAAATACAGATTTCCCTCCTTGGGAATGAGGCGATAGAAAAGTTCTATGCGGATATGAACAGGAACAGGGAAATCGCGGAACAAGCTGCAAAGAGCATATCGGAACACAGGCCCGAGGGCGGAACCGGGGAAGGCGCAGGCGGCGCCGGAGGGCAGGGAGGCGGCACGGCATACAGCTCGGCCGCAAGAAGGACTTCCGAATCCAGGAGCCAGGGGCAAGTGCCGGATGAGGAGATACCTAGGTAGGTCTGTACATGCAGGAAACACGCCCGCTCAGGAGGTTGCGCAGGCACCTTTCAATAGAGAATTTGTGGCTCTATATCTTATCATTAATCAAGAGAGAGGAATGCTATGCATACACCCTCCCTGAGCAAATAGAGAAGGAGTATGGGTTCAAGCCCAGCCGCGTGATGGTGTATATCGTATTGCACATGCTGGAGGGCGAGGGGCTCATAAGGGGCGAGCAGAAGGAGAGGCGGAAGTATTATACGCTCACGGAAAAGGGGGACGAGACGCTCAAGGAAGCAAAAAAGGAGATGAAAAGGCTCTCCGAAAAGTTATGAAATCCTGAAGCGGAGGAGGGCTGCAATCCCGCCGAACCCTTTAAGCTTGTGCGCGGATTCGCCTTTTGCGGAATAGAAGATTATGTCCGCCCTCTTTGATTCCGCATTCTCGGTTATCTTCTCTATTTCCTTGTCCTTGCGGAGTGCGTCGTCCAGGACGAGGAGCGTATCCACGGCGGACGCATCCACCGCCTGCGCCACTTCCTTCTTCCCGTAGGCGGCGAGGCCCGCATCCCTGTGCACGCGCACCATGAACTCCTCAAAGGATTTTTCCTCCTTCTCCATCTGCGCCTCTCCAGCTATTTTTTCTATTACTCCCTTCTTCATCAATTCCGCGATTCCGCTCCTCTCTGCGTATGAGCAGCTCTCAAATGTGATGCGGGAAAGGAGGGCGGGATATTTCTTATTGATGAAATCCTTCAGCCCGTCCTTTGCGAAGCCCGGGCCGGCGGCTATGAAGCGCTCGTCCGATTTTGAGATGTAGGCAGCCACTTCCCCATAATATTGCTTGAGCTTCTCCTCGTAATTGTCCTCCCTTTTGCTTCCCCCGAACCAGAAAGTGGGGCCGTAGTCCAGCCCGTATCCGCGGAGGATTGCGGTGAGCGCTTTTTCTTCGTCCATCACTATTATGCGAAGGGTGGGGCGGGAGGTTTCTTTTACGGCTTTTTCCAATCTTGAGATTTCAAAGTTCTTCCAATCTTTTATCACTTTTACGGTGTCCCCGGACTCCAAATCAAATGTGTGGTGCCTTCCCTTCTGCACGAATTCCTCCGGGTCCCCAGCGAGGATTATGCCGGAGATGCGTAGGCGGTTGGCGGCCTCGGCGAATTCCACATTTTCAACGCGGAGGGTGATGAAGACCGGCTTCTTTTCCTCCTTTCCCTCGCCGAATTTAACGCTTCTATACGTCCTTGCTTCCACCACGTCCCCTTCCTTGAGCACCCTTTCCAGGTGCCAGAGGTCCTCCAGCCGCTGGAGCATGAGCTTCAGCTCGCCGTTGCGGAGGTCGCGGTGGACTATTCGCATATTGAAGGATAGGAAGAATAGAAAATATAAATAGGATTCCGGCTACCGCTTCATGTTCCTTATCGTGTTCCAGAGGTTCTTGAGGGCCAGATGAACATTGACCATCCCGTGGTAGATATTGTCTGTGACCAAGATGACTTTCCTCAGTGGGGATCTCCTTGCCTTCACCGGCTTCATTATCCCATTCTGCAGCTCAAGATAGCTGTCAATGGATATCTTGGCGCCGTAATCAGCGCCATCGCGGGTGAAATGCGTCTGCTTGCGCATCAGGTACACACAGTCGCTGGCCCTGAAAGCGAACCCCCTGTGGAACAGCTCCATCGCGTCGTTGGAGAAGTGTATGACGGTGCGCGCGTAGGCGAGCGGGCTGACCACTCGCGTGTATGTCCTAACTCCCTCGTAAACATGCAGGTCCGAGTCGGCATACTGCCTCTTCTTGAAACCATTTTCCTTCTTGCAGTGCATGGAGAATGCGATGGTTATGTTCTTCTGGTCCAGCGTCGCCTGAGTTCCCAGATGTTTCCTCACAATCATCTCAAAGAAGGCCTGCGTATCGGGGTCTTGGGGGGATGCCAACTTGTCCGGGAATGTGAAGTTGCCGCTGCCAACCAGGTCAATATGGCGCTGGATGAAATCCAGAACCTCGGATATTGACCGTTCGCGCTTTTCCGGGTCGTTGAGAGGTCCTACGCCGACCTGGCCTATCCCTACGTTTATTATCCCGTATACATGCGCCCCGCGCACGGCGATGCTGTTGGTCTCGCGCCCCTCATCCAAGATTATTAGCACTTCGTCCTGGTCAATGCGTGGTGCCATGCCCGGCATGTCAAGAGTCCTGCCATTTAGCACCTTGTCCCAGAAATCAAGTGCAGTGTGCAGGTCTTTGAAATCAATGTTCAGGTGCATTCCGTTGAGCGCTAGCGGATTCTTCGCGGGAAGGGTGAGCTCAAGCGAAGGCACCTTCAGCATGCCAGCAGCATCTTCCATATCTGCGATGTCCTCGAAATGTTGCGCATTAATCCAGTTATGGTAGCCCGTGGCGTCAATGTCGTAATGCCAGAGCATCATCTCGCGGAGTATGTGCATGCGGGAGGAAACGCCGTCGTCCTTGCCGCCGTTCTCGCCCCAGTGACCATGCATGCACGCGTATCGGGTGTTCGTGTCTTTTGCCGCGGCAGTTTTAAGGACTGCATCTTTCACTTCGCTAACCCACTCATCCTTCACCTTGGAAGAAGAAAACCTGCGCATGAGCTGGCGCTTGGAAAGTGCCTTGCCGCCGTCTTCCCGCGAAGGGTCGGTGAAAAGCACCTTTGTGCGGCCAAATAATGAAGTTTTCACAAATACGAAGAAGTTGGAGTCGCCGGGGACGTCTGGGTTCAGCCCGCGGTTGAGGATTATCTCTCCGCGCTTGCATAACCTCGGGTCGTCTATTACCCCATAGCCGGAACGCACCAGCTCATCTACGAGCTTCTGCCTCCT
>JAGVON010000003.1 GCA_020052735.1 archaeon
CATAACCCGGTAGTGCGCATGCCTGGAAAGCATGTCCCGCAAGGGATTGGGAGTTCAAATCTCCCCCTTCGCGTGCCAAGAGGAAGGGGGAAGGCGTTCCCCCCTCTCTTTAGGGTAATCATACCCCTCTTCCACTTCACTCCGCAACTCTTTGCCCGTACTCCTTACGCCCCCTATCCGGTTTTCTCTCGTTTTCCACTTCTGCGCGCCCCCACAACCCTTTTTAAGCATTTCTCTAGTATATTCTTCTACGCGTGTTCTAGCGTTTAGAGAATATGAGCCTTAACTCATTTCCTCTCGCGCGAGCCACGCATTGGTGATTATTTGGGAGGAAAGAAAAAGATACCGAAGAAAACCCCGGAAGAGGAAAAGGCCGAGGTTAAGGTTGAAGAGAAGAAGAAGGCCAAGCCTGCGGCACCGAGGAAGGAGGAGCAGCTTGAGCCCGGAATGCGCGGAATCGTCCGCATCGCGGGCAAGGATATCCGCGGCGGCATGAGGCTCAACAGGGGCCTCCTGAGGGTGAGGGGCGTCAGCCACACCACCTGCAAGATTTTCGCCAACATCATCTCCGAGGAGCTGGGCATACCCCAGAACGAAAAAGTGGGCAAGCTCTCGGACGAGCAGATTGAGAAGGTGGACAAGATTCTCACTTCAATCCACACGAGGAACGTCCCCGCCTACCTCCTGAACAGGAGGAAGGACCCGGACACCGGCAAGGACGTCCACGTAATCATGAACGACCTCGCATTCACGCAGCGCAACGACATAGAGCGCGAGAAGAAGCTCTACACCTGGAAAGGCTACAGGCATTCATACGGCAAGAAGGTGCGCGGCCAGAGGACAAGGAACACCGGAAGGAAAGGCATGGCCCTCGGTGTCATGAGGAAGACCATCCTCGCAGCGGCACAGGCCGCGAAGGCCCCGTCAGGAAAGCCAGGGGCGCCGGCAGCAGGGGCGCCCGCAGCGGGAGCAGCCCCGGCGGCAAAGGCCCCGGCAGGAAAGGCACCGGCACCAGCCGCGAAGGAAGCAAAGAAATAGGTGTGTAAATGGGAGATCCGAGGAAATTCTCAAACAAGTACGAAAGGCCCATGAGGCTTTGGGACCTTGACAGGCTTAAGGAAGAGAAAGGGCTCAAGAGCGTATACGGGCTGAAGAACATGCGCGAACTCTGGGTGATGACACAGCACCTGAAGAAGGCGAGGCGTGACGCACGCCGCCTGCTTTCCCTTTCCGAGGAGGAGAGGGCGCGGGACATCGGCAAGCTCATGAACAAGCTGCACAAGCTCGGCATAATCCCGGGGGACGCCAAGCTCGAAGACATTCTCTCGCTCACAGTGAAGGACGTCCTTGAAAGGCGCCTGCAAACCCGCGTCGTTCGCAAGGGGCTCGCCAAGACGATGGCGCAGTCCAGGCAGCTCATCACGCACGGATTCATTTCCATAGGCGGGAGGAGAATCTCCGCTCCCAGCTACCTCGTCACGAGCGACGAGGAGGTGCATATCGCATACACCCGCCCCATAGACCTGGAGCCCGCGGCCCCGGTGGAGGCGGAAGAGGCGAAGGAGGAGAACGCCGAAGCAAAGGCCGAGGATAAGCCGGCAGAGAAGCCCGCAGAGGCGGCCTAGAGGTTTGATGCTATGCCCGAAGAAGAAATTAAGGAAAAGGAAGCCGCGAAGGAAGAGAAGGCGGAGAACCCCGAGGAGAAGAAGGCGGAAAAGCCAGCTCCGGAAGGGAAGCCCGTTGCGGCAGCAGCCGCACCCTCCGATGAAAAGCCCAAGGAGAGGAAGCGCGGGAGGCTCGCAGTAGTGCACGTCTATTCCTCAAAAAATGACACAATCATAACCGCCACTGACGTGAGCGGCGCCGAAACCCTCGCATGGGCAAGCGGCGGCATGATGGTGAAGTCCTCCAGGGAGGAGGGCAAGCCCTACGCAGCGATGCAGGCCGCAGGCAAAGTAGTCGGCCAGCTCAGGGAAAAGGGCGTAGACACCGTCCACATCAAAATCCGCGCCCCGGGGGGCAACCGCTCCAAGACGCCCGGAGGCGGCGCACAGGCAGTCGTCCGTACGATTGCAAGGATGAAGATACGCGTAGGAAGGATAGAGGACGTCACTCCGCTGCCCACCGATTCAATGAAGAGGAAGGGCGGAAGAAGGGGAAGGAGGGTGTGAGCATGGACGTGGAATCCCTCCAGGACAAGGGGAGCAGGCTTTCCTTCACCACGAAGGGAATCTCCCTCACCCTCGCCAACGCGGTCAGGCGCTATTCCATGAACCACCTGCCAATACTTGCGATAGACACCGTCACCATGTACGAGAACTCCTCGCCCATCTTTGACGAGTACATCGCGCACCGCATAGGGCTCGTCCCGATAAAGACGCCCAAGAACCTGCCCGCATCCGTGGAGATTTCCTTTGTCCTTGACGCGCAGGGGCCCAGGGAGGTCTATTCAGGGGACATGAAGAGCAGCGACGCAGGCATAGATGTCGCAGAGCCGAAAATCCCCATAGTGACCCTCTCAGAAGGGCAATCCCTCCGCCTGGAGGGCAAGGCGGTCCCCGGCTCCGGAAGGAAGCACGCCAAATTCCAGGCGGGCATCGTCGCATACGAGGACAAGGAGGACGGCACATTCTCATTCAAGGCGGAGAGCTTCCTGCAGATGGGCGCCCGCGAGATGCTCGTGCGCGGCTGCAAATTGCTTGAGGACGACCTTGAGGAACTTTCCGAAGAGGTCTCCGCAATCGGCGGCGGGAAGAAGAAAAAGAAGAAGGCCGCGGAGAAGCCTGCCGATGCTGCGCCTGAGGGCGAGAAGCCCAAAAAGGAGAAAAAGCCCAGGGCGAAGAAGGCCAAGAAGGAAGAAAAGGAAGAGTGATGGCTTCCGGGTTTTCTTCCGAAGTGCGCAAGCAGCTCCTCAACAAGCAATACGGGCTGGCCGGAAGGCACTCTGCCGTGCAAATCTGCTCCTGGACAAAGAAGTCTTTGCGTGGAAAAGGCCCCTGTTACAAGCAAAAATTCTATGGCGTAGAGACGTACAAATGCTGCCAGATGAGCCCCTCCGCAGCCTGGTGCCAGCAGTCCTGCATCTTCTGCTGGCGCCCGATGGAATGGATGCACAAGAAATTCTCTTCAAAAGATGATGCAGACAGCCCGGAATCCATCATAGATGCCTGCGTTAAATCCCGCAAAAAGCTCCTCTCCGGAATTGGAGGCGCCCACGACGTCAATCTTCCCCTTTTCAAGAAATCCTTCTCAGAATTCCCCTCCCACTGGGCCATTTCCCTTTCAGGAGAGCCAACCCTTTACCCAAAGCTCCCCGAACTGGTGAAGGCGCTTCGTGCGCACAAAGAAACAAAAACCATCTTCGTGGTCTCCAACGGGCAGGAGCCTTCCATGATAAAAAAACTCAAGGGCGCAGGCCTCACCAACCTCTACATCTCCGTGGATGCGCCAACCCCCGCCCTTTTCAAAAAGATAAACCGCTCCATTTACCCAAATGGATGGAGCCGCCTGAAGCGCTCCCTTTCCCTTCTGAAGGGTATGGATTGCAACACAGTAATCCGCTTCACCCTCATAAAAGGAGTAAACGATTTTCCCGCGCTGCTACAAAAATACGCAAAGCTCTTCTCCTCCGCCTCGCCCACTTATATAGAAGTAAAAGCATACATGTTCCTGGGCTACTCCCGCCTCCGCCTGAAAGAGGAGAATATGCCTTCCCACGAATACGTGAAGGAATTTTCTTCTCAGCTCATAAAGTTCCTTCCGGACTACAAATACAAGGATGAGTGCGCGGACTCAAGGATAGTTTTGCTGAAAAGAAAATAGAAAAAAGTCCTACTCGTACCTCAGCGCCTCCACCGGAGAAATGGACGCCGCATTCCTCGCGGGCACCACCCCCGCCACTATCCCCACTATTGACGAGAATATAATCCCAAGCGCAACCAGCTCCAGCGTAATCGCGGTTGAAAGCCCGAACGCGGTGAGCAGCGCAGCCCCAAAGAAGCTCAGCATCACCCCCATCACCCCGCCCACAAATCCGAGTATTACTGCCTCGCAAACGAATATGAGCATAACGTCCCTGTTCTTCGCGCCTAGGGATTTCAGCACCCCGATGGTCTTTGTCTGCTCCATAACGCTCATGAACATGGTATTGACCACTCCTATCCCCCCGACCAGTAGTGAAATCGCGGCAATCCCCCCAAGGAATAACCCGAGTGTATCCGCAATGGAGGAAACGGTGGATTGCACGCTGGCCGCAGTAGTCACTTGGAAATCCGCATCTTCCTCCTCCACCCCGTGCAGGAAGAGCAGTTCCTTTTCCACGGTCTCTGCGACCGTGTCCACGCCATACCCTTCCCTCGCGATCACAATCAGCGTGTCCGCATTGTCCTGCTCTTCAAAGAGGTTCTTCGCGGCATCAAGGGGGATGTAAATGGAATTGTCGCTCCCGCCCATCCCGCCGCTCTCCTCCAGGTAGCCGACAACCCTGAACGGAACGCCGTCTATCTCTATCTGCCTGTTCATCATGTCCTCGTCTTCATCTTCATCATTGAATGTCTGCGTCGCCACCCTGTACCCGAGCACCGCCGAGTATTTATCGTTCATGTTCAGGTACCTGCCGTCCGCCAGCTCCGCGCCCACGCTATCCTCAAACGAATCCGGCTCTGTCCCGACCACGGTGAGGCTGGAGTTCTTGCTCTGGTATTCCACGGTCATCCTTTCGCTCAGCTGCGCGTCCAGCTTATACACCCCCGGGAGCGTGCGCAAATCGTCCGCCTCCTTGAACGTGATGGCCGGGTCATCGCTGCCCCTCTCCTCACCGGGCGGCCTCATCCCGCCACCGCCGCCTCCCGCGCCCGGGATCATCAGTCCGCCCATCCTCTCCGCCTGCCCGCCCCCGGGGGTTATCGTTATAACATTCGCCCCCAGCGAATTGGTCCTCTCCTCTATGTCCTGCTGCATCCCCAGGCTCACGGATATTAGCGAGACTATCGCGCCCACCCCTATGACTATCCCCAGTATGGTCAGCCAGCTCCTCACGTGCCTGTGCCTTATGTTGGTGATGGCGATGTCAAACACATCCTCCAGCTTCATTTCGCCTTGCCCCC
>JAGVON010000018.1 GCA_020052735.1 archaeon
CGGACAGCCCGTTTTTTATATCCTTTTTGCTGCACATCTATCATGCCGCAGCTGCTTTCCCTTGAGGGCAACAAGGAGAAGTCCTTCATAACGAACAGCAACAGCTTCAACATGGTCACCATACTGTACAAGGCCGATTCAAACCTTGACATGGTCTCCATACTCCAGAGCGGGCAGGACCCGAAGTTCATGGTTGGCGGGAGCGAGCTGGACGAGCCCCAGAAGCGGGCCTTCCTGGTTGAATGGTTCAGGGAAAGGGGATATGACGTCTTTGAGGGCGGCCCGGACGGGGATTTCGGCAGGCGCGGCATAGGCGTGTGGGGCGACGCATGGGTGGCGCGCCGGCCTGACCATAGCGAGGAGTATTATTTCTCAGGAGGAAAGATGATGGAGGAGGGTTCGGGCGAATATGCATACCTGCGCCTCGCCTTCGCCGCCCTGGACAACATGCTTGAGAACGAGCGCCAGCCGCCGCAGGAAGGCGAAATCCGTTCCATGCAGGTGGGCTTTGATTACGGGAAGGTGATGCTCAACTACGTGCAAGGCGATGAGCCGGACCGGCTCGCGCCGTTCAGGAACGCTGTTTCGGTCACGATGGAGAACGGAGAGGCGGTGCAGACGGAACAGGCGCAGGCGGCGCTGATGCAATATTTTTCCGTGAACGGTTACGATGTGGTTGCCGAAAGCGCACTTGGGGAATACGGCGTGGGCCAGGAGTTCTGGGTTGCGAGAAAGGAAGGCGAGACGCTCATATTCCAGGGAGAGAAGCTGCTGGGGGGCGAATCAGAGAACATACGCGCATGGGTGGGCGCGGCCCTGCACCTCTACGATGCACGCCTGGAGTACTAGCCCTTCTTCAGCGCCGCGAGGGGAAGCAGCGCGCATTTCAGCCTTGATGGATTCCTGGAAAGGTCCATTTCCAGCAGTTCCATTACCTTTTCCTTGTCCAGCTTCCTTACCTCTTCCAGCGCCTTCCCCTTCGCATAATCCGCAAGCAGGGAGGCCGAGGCGATGCTTATGGCGCACCCTTCCCCGGTGAAAGACGCATCGGTTATTTTCCCGCCCCTTATCTTCAAAAATATCTTTATCCTGTCCCCGCAGATGGGGTTCGCGCCCTCGGCCACAAGGTCAGCACCTTTCATCTCCTTCCGGTTCGGCGCATTCCTCCAAATCTCAATTATCCTGGAATAGTCCACGCTCATGCGAAAACCCTTTTCACTTTCCTTATGCCTTCCACCAGCCGGTCCACTTCCTCTTTAGTATTATACAAATGGAAGCTCGCACGCGCGGAGCTCTCCAATCCCAAGCGCTCGTGCACCGGCTGCGCGCAGTGGTGGCCGCTCCTTATCTCTATCCCTTCCTCATCCAAAATGGTTGCAACATCGTGCGGATGGACGCCCGGAACGTTGAAGGAGACCAGCCCGGTCCGCTTGCGCGCATCCAGAGGTCCGTAAATGGTTACCTCATCCTTCATCTCCTTAATCGCATAAGAGAGCAATTCAATCTCATGCTTCCGGATTTCATCCATCCCTATTTTATTCAAATAATCAACCGCCACCCCAAGCCCTATCGCCCCTTCTATATTCGGGGTGCCTGCCTCAAACTTGTACGGAAGCTCGTTCCATTTTGAGCCCTCCTTCTTTACATCTATTATCATATCTCCGCCATAAAGGAAGGGCTCCATCCTCTCCAGCAGTTCCTTCTTCCCATACAGAACCCCTATGCCGGTGGGCGCGAGCATCTTGTGCCCGGTGAATGCGAGGAAATCGCATCCCATCCTCTTCACATCCACGGGCATGTGCGGCACGCTCTGGGACGCGTCTATCACCGCAACCCCGCCGCCCTCGTGCGCAACCTTGCAAATCTTCTCCGCATCATTTATCGTCCCCAGCATATTGGAGGCATGCAGAATAGAGACTATTTTGGCGCCGGATGCCTTTTCCAGCCCGGCGAGCTCCCCGTTCGCATCAATGTCAATGAATTCCAGCGTTGCCTTCTTTTTCTTGGCAAGGAACTGCCACGGTACGAAGTTGGAGTGGTGCTCCATTATGGAGATGGAAACCCTGTCCCCCGCATTCACGTTCGCCATCCCGTATGAATACATCACGAGGTTCAGCGCCTCGGAGGCATTCTTCACAAATATGATTTCCTCTTCAGAAGCATTCACAAACTCCGCGATTTTCCTGCGCGCATCCTCGTATGCGACGGTGGATTCCTCGCTCAGCTTGTGCACCCCACGGTGCACGTTCGCATTATACTCGGAATAATAGCGCACAATCGCATCTATCACCTGCTGCGGCTTCTGGCTAGTGGCTCCATTATCCAAATAAGCCATCTTCTTCCCATTCACAATCCTTTCCAGTATCGGGAAATCCCCCCTTATTTTTTCCACATCCATCTAAATCGCCCCGTACCCTTCCTTTTCCACCATCTTCACGAGCTCCGGCCCGCCCTTCTTCACAATTTTCCCTTCCTTCATTATGAGCACGCAATCCGGCTTCACGTATTTCAGTATCCTGCTGTAATGAGTAACAAGAAGGAAAGTCCGTTCCCCGCTTTTCATCCTGTTTATTTCCTTGGCGACCGCCTTGAGCGCATCCACGTCCAGCCCGGAATCAATCTCGTCCAGCAATATGAGCTTCGGCTGCAGGATTTCCATCTGCACAATCTCCGCCTTCTTCTTTTCCCCTCCGGAGAATCCCACGTTCAAATCCCTTTTTTCCGCGTCCAGATTCAGAGCCCCGCTTGCCTTTTTCACCTTGCCGCCAACGAGCGCCCAGTTCCTTATCTCCTCCCTCTTGTCCGCGGGCTTGGACGCCTTCCTCATAAGCCCCTCCAGCCCCACCCCCTCTATTTCCTCTGGGTTCTGGAAGCTCATGAACATCCCCAGCCGCGCCCGCGCATCCGCACGCAGCGAAGTTATGTCTTTTCCATCCATCACTACCCTTCCAGTCGCCCGGTAATCCGGGTTCCCCATGAGCGCGTTGCACAGGGAGCTCTTTCCGCTCCCGTTCGGGCCCATTATCGCGTAGGTTTTTCCTTTATCAAGTGAGAATGAAACGCCCTTCACTATTTCCTTGTCCGCAACGGACACATGCAAATCTTCTACCCGCAGCATCTTCACAGCACCTTTTCCTCAAGGGAAATCGGGCAGAAGTCCCGCACGCCCTTCATCTTCCGTATATGGGCAATCACGCCATCCACCACTCCGGCGGCCCCGACCAATTCCACTCCTATCGCATAGGGCCCCGTAGTCTGGTAAACCGCGGTCACGGTGGGCATCTTCTTCAGGGCATCAAGCGCCCCCATATACTCATCCTTGCCTACATTCAGCACGACCAAGGCGCGCTTCCACCCAATCATCCTCTCGTTCAGGAGCACTGTGCTCCCTATGATTATGCCCTTCGCCTTGAGCTTCTCTATCCTTTTCTGAGCCGCGGGCTGGCTCATCCCCAGCTCCTTCGCTATTTTGGAGAGGGGCATCCTGGAGTCCTTCAGGAGCATGCGCAGTATCCTGAGGTCCGTTTGGTCCATCATGTTTATTTTATTAACCATAATGGTTTAAAAATATAACCTATTCAAGATTACCCATGGAGCTTAGCGGGGATGTCGCCCGGCACATCTCTTCTTCCAAGAAGGAGCCGGCATGGATGCTCAAAAGGAGGCTGGACGCCTATCGCCTATTCACAGAAATGCCCATGCCGAAATTCGGGCCCGATATTTCCACGATAAAGATGGATGAAGTGGAATGGTACTCCAAGGGCACTGGGAAAAAGAAGAGCTGGGAGGAGGTGGACCCTGAGATAAGGGCAAAGTTTGAGAAGCTCGGCGTTCCGGAAGCAGAGAGGAAGTTCCTCGCTGGTCTGGAAGCTCAATTAGAATCAGAAGCGGTCTATGGCAACCTCAAAAAGGAATGGGAAGGCAAGGGCGTAATATTCACTAATATGGACGAGGCGCTGCAGAAGCACCCTGATTTGGTAAAAAAATACCTGGGAAAAGCAATCCCGCCTTCGGACAACAAGTTTGCCGCGCTCACGGACGCCGTATGGAGCGGCGGCTCATTTTTATTCGTGCCCAGGGGCGTCAAGTTGGAAGCGCCGTTGCATGCATTTTTCATGATTTCAAAGGAAGGGCTCGGTCAGTTTGAACGGACGGTAATCATCGCGGAAGAGGGAAGTTCTGTTCATTATGTTGAAGGCTGCGCCGCTTTCATGTACCCAAGAAGCAATCTACATACGGGCGTCGTAGAGATTTTTGCAGAGAAAGGAGCGCACGTCCGCTACACCACTCTCCAGAATTGGTCGCATAATGTCTACAATCTAGTTACCCAGCGGGGAATTGCAAAGGAAAATGCAACAATAGAATGGATAGACGGGAACATGGGCTCCCTCATCACACAAAAATATCCGTGCGTAATCCTCGCGGGCGAAGGGGCAAAGGGAAAAGTGCTCTCCATTTCCGTAGCTTCAGGCAAGCAGAACCAGGATTCCGGCGGAAAGGTCGTGCATCTCGCCCCGAATACGAATTCAACGATAATCTCAAAATCCGTAAGCTCAAAAGGCGGCGTGGCTACCTTCCGCGCCTCCGTTGACATAAAGCCAGAAGCGAAGAATTCCAATTCTTTCGTAAAATGCCAGGGATTGATGCTGGACGGGATTTCCAAGAACAATTCCATTCCTAAATTCCTTGTAGGAAATGGAGATTCCTTCGTCTCCCACGAAGCGAGCGCGGGAAGATTGAGCGAAAAGAAATTATTCTATCTGATGAGCCGCGGGCTTTCAAGAAAAGAGGCGGAAGAGCTCCTCGTGGTCGGTTTCCTTGAATCCTTCCTTAAAGAGCTGCCTTTTGAGTATGCGGTGGAGTTCAACCGGCTCTTGCAGATGGAGATCGAGGGGCAGGCGGTATAATATACATAAATAACAACTTTTAAAAACGCTTTTTACCATGTTATCTATATGGATAAGAGTAGAGTAATCGTTTTCGTCCAAAAAGGAGAAATTCTTCCGCCTCCCGACAAACTGGCAGAGATCGCAAGAAAGGAACGCGGCAGGGTGAAAATATTCGCAGAAGGCCCGCCAATAGATGAGTATACTCCGGAGTATAGGGGCCGTGGCATAATTGTCCGGAGCTTATACTGCCATAACCTGGCATTGGTCGGGGATCGCCTGCGTTTCCTCTATTCGTTGGCCTATTTGAATTCCGCCGCGTATGCATGCCATAATCCACGAACCCGTGCGGCCATTAGATTTTCAAGAGATGGTGATTTCGGCCAAAGGGCGCAGGATTCATTCATGGAATTCGTGAGACTAGTTGACCCATCCGATAAGCGCTCCTATGCGCAACCAAACATCCACGTCAACCTTGAATCGCTCTTTTCACTATGGAGTGAACTGAACTTCCCAAACCCCGAGATGCCGCCAGCCGAATTTATCACACTGAAAAAAGAGTTGAATGGCAAAGGGCGGTCTGGCTTATCCCCCCTGGTGAAGGCTTTGATCAAAGAGGTCATAGATGATCTTTTTGGCGACGAAGTGCTTCCAAAGGGCATTGAAGACGAATACTTTGGCTCCTTTCCCCCCCACGTGCTGAAGAGCGGCTTTAACATCCCCGCGGAGCATAGCATTGGAGTCCTGGCCCCGGATGCTCTCGCCAACAGCCTGAAAGATTGTTTGCGCGCAAGAATGCCAATCCCGCTTTTAGCCAAAATTCTTTTTTCCCGGGAAATGTCTGGAAAAATGGAAACTCTTTGCATGAGCTTTCATCTCCTTAAACACAGATTTGATTCTGCACTCGTCTTTTTGTACGAAGATACTGCACGGCGCTATGGCATGTTGGATTTTCTTAGAAGCATGTCCGAATTTGGCTTTGACCTGGAAGTGAGGGAAGAAAATTCTCCTACTAATTAGTTATTGGAACGCCTTAACGTCCCAAATATACTTATTCCTCGTAGAAACAGATTCCACGGATACGCGCAGCTTGTGCCCCTTCTCCTTCAGATACTCCCCGAGCCGCTGGAGCACCGCGTTATTCACCTCGTCCGTATTCACCCAGGAGCAGGATTTCTTCGTCACGATGCAGTCGGCGAGCGCCTCGGCGTCCACTTCGGACAATCCAATCTCCCTAAGCTTGTCCCTTATCTCGCCCATGCGCATAATCTGGGGTTAAACGCTTATAATCATTATGCCGCCCGAGCTTGCTGCGCCCAATCACAGCCGCCCCAGCCCCCCGCCGTGTTTAAAAACATTTCCAACGTAAATAACTTTGCTCTTTCAAGTCCCTTAAACGGGGCGAGCCGCGCAATGCGGCGAGAAAGGTGTTTTATATGGAAAAAGGTTCAGAGAACAAGCGCCTGCTTGAGCTCGTGACGCAGCTCATGAAGGCTAACAAGGGGATATGGAGAAAGGCCGCGGACGAGCTTTCCAGGCCCACGCGCAGGAGGCGCGAGGTCAACGTCAGCAAGATAAACAGGTACGCTAAGGAAGGCTCCGTGGTGCTCGTGCCCGGCAAGGTCCTCGGCTCAGGCTTCATCGCGAAGAAGGTAACGGTCGCCGCGTTCAACTTCAGCGGCACCGCGAAGGCCCTCATTGAGAAGAGCGGCGGCCGCGCGATCGGCATTGACCGGCTCATGGCGGAGAACCCGCAGGGCAAGGACGTCGTAATCCTGGTGTGATTCCCATGGTCGTCATAAACGCTGAAAACGCAAGGATCGGGAGGCTCGCGACGCACGTCGCAAAGGAGCTCCTGAAGGGGGGCGAGGTCCAGATAATCAACGCAGAGAAGGCGATAATCTCCGGAAACCCGGTGGACATACACGCGAAGTACCTTGAGAAGAGGTCCTTCCAGTACAAGGGGGAGCCGTCCAAGTCCCCGAAGTGGCCGAAGGCGCCGCACCTCTTTGTTCGGAGGCTCATCCGCGGGATGCTGCCGCGCAAGAAGGCGAAGGGCAGGGTCGCATACAAGCGGCTGAAGGTTTACGTTGGTGCGCCCGAAACGGTGAAGGGCGAAGTCAGGGTAATAAAGGAGGCCGACAAGGGGGCGCTGAACAAGTACGTCACCATACGCGAGCTGTGCAGGCTGCTCGGCCACCAGGAGTGATGATTATGGCGGAAGAGAAAAAGGACAGGAAGGAAAGGAAGGCAAAGCCTAACGAGGAAAAAAAGCCAGAGGCCCACGTGCCCAAGCCGGCGGACAATCCGGCCCAGGCGCCCAAGCCCGCGGAAGCGAAGCCGCATGCAGTGCAGGCGGAAAGCAAGCCACATGCGGCGCCCGCAGAGGCGAAGCCGCCTTCGGTTGAAAAGAAGGCGGAGCCGAAGGCCGAAGCCAAGCCGGGGAAGAAGCCCAGGAAGCCCCGCAAGAAGGCGGGCAAGGTGGAGGTCGCGAGGGGCAAGAGGAAGACCTCGGTCGCGAGGGCCTCGGTGAAGGAGGGCAGCGGCCACATACGCGTCAACAGCCTGCTCAGCAGCGCAATCCACAACAGGTACATCAGGGACATGATAGAGGAGCCGCTGAAGGTGGCGGGCCCCGAAGGCAACAAGGTGGACGTGAACGTGAGCATGTACGGCGGCGGAGAGATGGGCCAGGCGCAGGCGGCGAGGACCGCAATCGCAAAGGCGCTCGTGCAGTATTTCGGCGAGGGCCTAAAGGGCACTTACGAAGGGATGGACAAATATTTCCTGTGCGAAGACCCGAGAAGGGTGGAACCTAAGAAATACAAGGGAAGGAAGGCAAGGGCAAGGTTCCAGAAATCCTATAGGTGAACTGATGGAATTTCCGGTGAGGTGTTTCAGCTGCGGTGCGGTTATCGGGCACCTGTACGAGGAATACAAGAAGGGTTTGGAGACGGAAGGCGCCGAGCAGGTGCTCAACAAGATGGGCATAGAAAGGTACTGCTGCAGGCGCATGTTCGTGAGCCACGTGGAGGGAATGGACTTCATAAAGAAGTACAAGAAGCTCTGAAACGGGCCGGCGGGGTCGTGAGGTAACCTGGCAACCTGCAAGCTTGGGGTGCTTGTTATCTGGGTTCAAATCCCGGCGACCCCAAAAACATGGTGATTCGGATGGAAAATGAAGAAATCAAATCGTCAATGCTGCTCGCACAGGACAAATACCTGGAGGCGGGGGTGCACATAGGCACGAGGTTCAAGACCATAGACATGAAGCCGTTCATCTTCAAGAGGAGGGACGACGGGCTTTTCATACTTGACCTCAGGAAGATAGACGAGAGGATAAGGCTCGCGGCCAAAATCCTATCCAAATACAAGCCGGAAGAGGTCATGGTGGTCGCTTCCAGGATGTATTCCGCGAACGCGGCGGGCAAGTTCGCCTCGCTGACGGGCGTGGACATCACAAAGGGAAGGTTCATCCCCGGCACGATGACGAATGTCAAGCTCCCCGTTTTCAAGGAGCCGAAGATAATGCTCGTATGCGACCCGAAAGGCGAGCAGGAGGCGGTCAGGGAGGCCGTGAAGCTCGGCATACCGGTAATCGCGCTCTGCGACTCGGACAACAACACCGCGTTCATAGACTGGGTGGTCCCCACGAACAACAAGGGCCGCAAGGCGCTTGCGCTCGTGTTCTACCTCCTCACCCGCGAGCTGATGATGGCGCAGGGCAAGATAGCGTCCTACGACCAGTTCCAGCACAGGATAGACTACTTTGAGAGGTTTGAGGACGAGAGGACCGAGGAAATCGCCAAGGAGATAGAGGCGGAGGAGGCGAAGGCGAAGGAGGACGACCTCCAGGTTGCCCAGGAAGTGAAGAAGGCGGAAGGGGAAGGGAAGGAAACGGAAGGGAAAAAGGAAGAAGAGAAGAAGGAATAAAGCCGCCTATGCGCCCAATCCGCGCCGCCAAGGCCCATGCAGGAGCACTGCCGCGCCCGGGTTACAGCGGTATTCCCCAGGAGCACATTGCCCATCAGCGCCATCCTGAAGCCGCTCAGATGCTTGAAGCGCACAGCTGCTCCATTGACGCGTCATCAATGTACCCGCAGTAGGTTGCATCGTTCTTCTGGTCCGCGAGGTTCATGAAGCACCTGTCCCTCCATTCCTTGACCTCCACGTTGTTGCAGTCCCAGAACTCAAGCTCCGGGGACGCCATGACTACAAAAGCGTAGCAGTTGGTCTGCACCACGGACGCATAGGGGAGGTAGTTGCAGGCGGACGCCTGGTAGAAATTCCTCGCGAAGCCGTCAAAGCAGAGGTTGGACGAGATTGTGGCGCGGGCGTCTATCGCCTGGCATGCGCTCACGTCCCTCATGGTTATGGAATAGTTGGTGAAGCAGTTCCACCTGTTGTTCAGCTCCAACACGGTGCAGAGGTCCTTGTTCTGGTTTTCCACGGCGAAGTGGAGGAAGCACTGGTATGCGATGTCGCTTTCATACAATCCGTCTATGTTGTAGCAGTAGTTCACGGTGCCCTTGCCCAGCGCCATCATGTAATAGCAAAGGTTCTTGTTTGAGCCGGTCAATCCGGGGCAGGGGTTCGTTCCCTGCACTATGCCCTGGCAGACCGCCTGCTTCACGGTGTTCTGGATTCCGCCGCATGCGGAAAAATCCTCATTCTCCACCGCGAAGTCAAAGAAACATTCATCGTCACGGCATTGGGCGGAATTGTTGGTCAGGAAGGCGTAGCACCTCCCCCTCGCGGCCTCGTCCGCCTCCATCGTGCACGGCGGAGACAATTCTATTATGCACGCCTCCACCTCCCCGCCCCTGAGCATGTCGCACACGGAAAGGTCGTTCTGCGCCCTCGCGTGGCGCCACAGGCATTCCTTCCTCATCTCATAATTGCCGAGCATCATGCAGTTCTGCAGCGACACGTTGGATAGCGGGAGCAGGCAGGCGTCCTGGTTCTCCATGGACACCCTTAGGCAATAATAGGCATTCTGCTCGTCCAGCGCCTTCTGCGCCCACTGCGCGTCCGTGAATTCCGCGGTGGCGTTAGTCCCGCCCTCGCCGGTTTCCGCGCCTATCACGCTTATGGTCGGCCCCTCCTCACCGGGGGAGGACGGCTGCGGCGTGTTGTCCGTGCATCCGAATAGAAGAAACAAGCTAGCCAATACCAGGAATAAATGCATACCCCTCATAGGCGGGTTTTCTCGGAAAAGGGATTTAAACATATGCGAATTCACCGGATGCGGCATGGTGCAATAATATTCCCCGTTTCCATTCGTAGAAGGTAATATGTGTGGAAAGTTGCGTTTCTCCTTCTCCGACGTGAAATGTTCGGTATATAAACCTGATGCCCCAAACTAGTCTGCCCAATCATTTGGGCTGTGGGAGGTGGGATGGAGCCAGCTGGTGGTCTACCGTCTCACTTTCATCTTTACTTCTTCTATCTCGCATTCATCGTGTTGAGCAGTTCCATCTCAAGGTCATATCCGGCGAGCTTGAGCAGGAAGAACAGTATGAACTTCAGCATGTAAAAAGCGGCGATGAACAGGATAAGGGCCACCGCGTATCTCATCCACTGCGCCTGGCCCTTCATGAAATGGATTTCGCCCACCGCCTTATGCAGCCCGTTCCAGATTTTGTCCCTAAAAAGGAGAAGCAGGCCGAAAACCAGCGCGAACAATAGGAGGATGTGGGGCGCCATGCCCTCAATGTACAGTACTATGATGAGCAGCGCCAGAAGGGCTGCCCTGAGCCATTGTTTCATATAAATCCTCGTTTATCCATTCAATTTTTCGATATCTGAGAAATTAATAATCTTTACATCTTTGTAAGTATTAATCGGTGGGAAAATTCTTGTAACCACCAGTCCCTTGATTTCTTTTATATGCTTGTAATCTGAGCATAATTCTGCTAAATTTTCTTTTACATATGTTATTTTTGATAAAAGACTCGGAACTTTCTCCACAACCAGAACTTTATTCTTTACGCGGTATTTTTCACCATCTATTATTCCCATTATGTCTCTCTCGATATTCAGATGTCTTTGCTTGGTTTCGTAATATGATTTTATGCCCCACACTTTTGTTTCTATAACGTAGAGTACGTTTCCCCCCCATGCGAGAGTGTCTATCTCCAATTTGGACTTTTTCTTGTCAACAATATTGTTTATAACATTAAATCTATTTTTCCGGAACATCTTGGGTATATCTTCTTTTTCGAATTTTTTCGCCAGTCTTTGTGTTTCCGCTGCAAACAGATCGTGGTAATAAATCGGATAGTATATTAGATAGATCAAGAAGATGAACGCAGGCGAGATAAATACAATATCTTCCTTTTTATCTAGTTCTACAAATAATGGAAAAACATCTTTATTGTTAGGTCCAAATACCAGTGTATCGTATAGATTTAGTATATCTTTCCGCCCAGTTCTCTTGAGGTGTATTCTGAATTGCTGGCGGCTTTTCGAGACGAGTAATCCTCGTTGGGGCAGAACATTTGTAAGTTTGAGGAACATTTCTGGTTTTACACCATTATTTTTCAAATATTCAAAATTGAATGTTTCAACGAATATCTCATTTTTATGAATTGCAGCCCGTGAGCTTTCGAAAAATCTATAAAATATCCTTATCGTTTCTTCGGGTGTCCGATATTCAGTTTTCTGTGGTGTAGCTCTCGCTTTTTCATATTCCATTTTGTGTTTTTGCATGTATTCCGTGGCACTCTTTTCGTCTGTGATATCATTTTGTTTTAACGTTTCTAATATAGGCAGCCAGTCTTCACTAGGAACAAACTCAAAGTTAGCCATCAGGGTTTTATGGTCCATTTTATAAATGTCAAAATCTTCCTTTGCAATGCAATATCCCAACTCTTCCTTAATAAGATTACGTCGATTTCTGATATTTACGAAATCACTAAACGTACTGATTAAGTGCTCGGTATTTTTTTCATCGGCAATTTCGCTACCATCAGTATCGTATAATCTCATTACTTCTTTTATCAAAACGTTATACGCAAAAAATTTACTAAGCATGATGGAAGGATTATCCACAAATTGCCTAGAAAATTTCTCACGAGCATCAAGGAGCCATATCAGCAATCTTTTTTTGTCAAACTTACGAATATAGTCATCAAATTTGTTTTCAAGCCACTTGATTTGCGCTTCGGCAATGAGTATTGCCAGTTTTTTATCTACTATTCTTAATCCACTGCATTTTGGACAAATAGGTAACTCGCCAGTATCCGTGATCATCTTCTTATTTCCGCAGATTTCACAAGTCATACCCAAATAACCCTTTTCTTATTTATATCCTGTTCTTGGTACACTCAAAAAACTTGGACTCATACGAAAAGAAATTGCAGGGGGCAGGATTTGAACCTGCGTAGGCGCTAGGCCACCAGATAGCCCATTCAATTTTCGGGAATCTTGAGTCTGGCGCGTTTTCCAGGCTCCGCCACCCCTGCTGATAACCAATTCGGTTAATACCAAATAAAAGTGTATCGTCCAACCGCCTAATCATACTCTTGTAGCACAAGCTCCTTCTGCTTCAAGTCCACAATCGGGAATTTTTCAAGGATATGGGCGAGTTCCTCCTTTGTGATGCCATAAAGCTTTGCGACAGCTACGTCCAACTGTGCGCGTGCCAGCATCCTATCGTTCTCGTTGGTGAGACCATGCTGGATTCCAACCTCTTTCTTTAACTGCCCGAACTCGTCTGTGGTTGCCACAAGCTGCGCGGCTTTTTTTGCAATCTGGTCGTAATATGCGCCAGCCTGCTCCGGAGACGGTATTGGAAGCTCAAGGAAGAAATTGAAGTTTATGTTTGCGCTCATTTTTTGGCGAATTAAGTAGTCAAGGACGAACGAGTCCAGCACTCCAACAAGGTAAGCCATTTTCTTAATGTCTGGCAGCATGATTACTGCCATGGAGTGCCCGCAGACATGCCCCTGCGGCACAATCGTTGCAATCATAGTTCGGTGGTCTGTGGATCTGGCGATTAATCTGTACCCAACCCAATAGCCGTTCTGATATTGCTTTTCCGGCTTCAGGTTTTCCTTGATATCTTTTTCCGAAACGGTAAAGCGCGTGTCCGGCGCCTCCTTCCAGTGGTGGGTGAACTGGTGGATGTTCTTTCCTTCAAGGAGCGGCACTCCAAGTTTGCCGGTCTGGAAGAGATGGCTGTCTGTTGTCATATTAAATCCCTGGAAGGGCCTGAGCAGCCAGGGCGCTTCGCCAAGCTTGCTGAAGGCAAGCATCTTGTTCACAATCCCCAAATCCTTCTCCGATTTTATTTCGATAAAGCTCATGGATATGGGGGAAGAGGAACGTACGAAATCAACCGATAGGCGTGTTGGGTTTTCTATGGCTTTTTTCAGGTCGTCCTCATCATGCAGGAAGAAAGCGCATGGGAACGAAGAGGTTTTGCCGCCTTTTTGAAAGGCGAGAAG
>JAGVON010000053.1 GCA_020052735.1 archaeon
AAGGGAACCTTGCACGGCTGCCCGCAATCCGAGCAAACTGCATCAAAAAATTCCCTATCTCCTCTGTCTCCTCTGTTGTCCATTTTTTCACTCTTTTTTTGTTTCTTTCCCCCGAAAGCGGCATTGCTGCCTCTCCCCCGAAGGATAATATTATTACCTTCCCCCCGGTATTTAAAAGTATGCCCGGCGCCCTTCCGTTGCCCAAAATAAGAGGAAAATGAAAAAAATAAGGGGATAGCGCATCACTGCGCTATCTCAAACACGACGCTGGAATAAGTGGTCAGCGTGAGCTGCCCCGGAGAGAAGCTCGTGCTCCCCCCATAGGACGCGTCCGCGCCAACCATGTTCCTCATCACCGGTTGCGGGTAATAGTAGTTGTTTATGCTGGCCGAGGTGACCTTCCCCACCTGCACGCCGAGCCCCGACGCCATCCGCCCCGCCTTGGCCCTCGCATCGGCCATCGCCGCCGCAGCGAGCTCGTCCTCAGCCGCCTTCTGCGTCGCATCCTTCAGCGTGAAGGAGACGGAATCAACCCTGTTCGAGCCCGCCCTCACCGAAGCGTCCACGAGCGTCCCCGCGGCCTCCAGCGCCGTGCCCTCAACCGTGAGCATGTGCGTCGTCTTGTAGCCCACTATCTCCTGCACCCACTGCGCCTCCCAGTCCGCGCATTCCGGGTTTTCAACCGGGCAGGCCTTCCTGCTCGTGGTCACCGGAGTGACGTCGTATTGCGAGGTCTGGATATTGCTCTCCAGCACTCCGTTCGCGAGCAGCGCCGCCTTCACCGCGTTTATGCTCTCCGCGTTGGAGGCCTGCGATTCCGCCGCCGTCGCCTCCTGCGTCTCCACGCCCAGCGAAATCCTCAGCAGGTCCGGCGCGACCTTTTTCATGGCCACCCCGTCTGCATAGAGCAGGTCCTGCTGCTGGCTCGTCAGCAAATTGCCCGAGACCTCAACCGGCCTCGGATTAACAAGCGAGAAGACCAGCGCGCCCACCAGGATTATCCCCAGGAAAAAGAGCGTCAGCTTCAGCCCTTCATCTCCCATTCCACAGCATCCTTCCTTTGCCATGCCAATCACCGCATAACCGCTGGCATCCGGGATATATAAAACCTGCCCATTAGCTTCGGCCCAAACCGGCAAACCGCTAAGCGGGCCATGGGCGCCTGGGGTCGTCCCTGTACAAGAAATAGCGTTCCCCCTTCAATTCAAGCGTGGCAACATGGATGCCCCATTTCTCGCTTGACATCGTGTTGCCCCTTCCATCATAGAGCCGGTATTTGCCGCCGCCTTCGGTCTGCACCAGCTTATATTGGACCCTGGCCGCGTCCTCCTTCTTGTCCTCACCGGATATGACAGTTTCCGCGAACTTGCGCATGTCCGCGCTTTCGGGGTACCGCGGCGCATGCTGCGCATCCACAACGTTTGCGTTCGTGAAAAGCCATTTTATGGTTTCCAGAAGCCTGTCCCTGGCGCCCTCGCGGGGGGTCGCGACCGCAGGTTGCCTCAGCGTCTGCGCAGCCCTCCTGGGCGGCACGGGGGGCATCACCGCCTTATCAGCGACAGGCTGCCCAAACTTCTTCACGGGCGGAAGGCCCCTTCTGGTGAGCGGGTCGGACATGGGTAATATGTTATAGAAAAGTGTTTTTAAACTACGCGCAAAACCAGAAAACTTTTCATTCCCGCATGAATTCCCTTATCTCCCGCTTAAGCTCCTCCGCCGTTTTCCCATAGGACTCATAGCCCCTCCATTCCCCATCCGAGAACTGGTATAGGTCCCCGTCCGCAATCAGGAGGATTATGTCGCCCACGCCCGTTCCGCAGAACTCGTCGCCATCATCGCACAGGTTGTAGTTTTCGCTTATTCTCCCAAGATACTGCCCGGTCTGCGGCTCAAACGTCTCCGCGCCCTCCAGCGCCTGCAATCCCTCCACGCCGCCCACTTCATCCCCCACCGCCACCACGCAATGGCCCTGGAATTCCGAGCCCTGGAACCCCGTCACAAAGCATATCACATACGGCGTAAAATCCTGGATGTTGCCGAGGGATTTCCCCTCCCCCGCGACATACCATATGGTGCTCCCCTCCTCATAAACCACATAAGTTCCCGGCTTGGATTCCCACGCCTCTGCCTCAATGTCCCGCCCGGTCTCCCTGAAGGTGTTTATGAGCGCCTTCAGGAGGAGGGAATAATCCTCGCAGTCCCCGCCCTCCTTCCTCTCCATTTCCAGGAGGGAGTAAAGCCGGTCCGGCGACTCGTCCTTATACTCAAACGGGATTTCCCGCTCCATTATGAAAATCGCGCACCCGAGGTTCAGCACGCCCCCCCTCTCGCACGCGGACCTTACGTCCGCATATATGTCGTTCATGGACACGGGCATCCGGGCATTCCCCTTGAACCACTGGATGGATGAGTTTATGGACGCGCCCAGTTCGGTTATCTCCTCCTCCAGCTGCCCGAACTCCTGCACCGTGCTCTCCAGCTCGTACTGCGTCGCCTCAAGCTCGCCCCTCGTTAGGTCAAGCGTGGCCGTGGTCCGCGCAAGCTCGTTCTGCGTGAGGTTGAGCGCATCTTTTGTTTCGCCCAGCTCCTCCCGCGTGATGAGGAGGTTTATGTTCGCCACTTGCAGTTCGCCCTCCAGCCGCTGCACGTTCTGCTCCGAAAGCTGCAGGTCCACGTTCCTCTGCCCGAGCTCGCTGCGGGTGGATGCCAGCTGCGTGTCCAGCCCCTGGTTCAGGTTGAACAGTATGACTGTGGCGACCATGAACGCAAAGCAGCCGAAGGCCCACGCGTATTTGGATTCCATCTGCAAACCCTTCTCCCGCTAGGATTAAAAAGAATGTGAAACGTGCCCGCGGCTCATTTCATGAGCCTGGCTGCCAGCGGAGGCAAATCCCTTATCCGGCTTATGGTGAAATCCGGGGTGGCAACCGCCCTTTTCCGCGCCACCCGCATGCCCGCCATCCCCGCGCCCTTCTCCCTGTCCCTTGCGCCGTAAAGCGCATGGCATGCCTGTATGCCCATCCTTTTTGCCCCGGCCATATCTTTGTCCAGATGGTCGCCCACCATCATTGCCTCGCCGGGTTTTACGCCCAATTTTGCTAGCGCCAGCTCAAACGGCGCCCGGTGCGGCTTTTCCTCCCCCGCGTCGTCCCTGGCCACAATCACGTCAAAATGCGCGTCCAGCCCCGCCATGACGAGCCGCTGGCATGCCTTGTTCCTCGGAGCGTCCGTCACTATGCCGAGCTTCAGCCCCATCCCGCGCAGCGCTTCCAGCGCCTCGGGCGCGCCCTTGTACGGCCGCAGCACCTCCACCTTCTTTTGTACGTAAGCCCTTATTGCCGCCTGCTGGAATAGCTCCGCAGCCACCACGTCCTTTATTCCGTAAGGCGCAATCAATTGGTAGAACGTCTTCTGGTACTCAATCCCGTACCTCTCGTAAATCTCAAATATTTTCCTGAACAGGTTCTCAAAAGTGTCCGGGAATTTCCTCCGCACCAGCTCCTCAGCGGCGGCGGCCGCGCTCGCGACCTTGAAGCCCATATAATCCACTAAAGTGTTGTCCAGGTCAAAAAGGACCGCCTTGAGCGCCATGTGGATATTTGTGCGCCTGCGGATTTAAACCCTTTCCCAGGCGTGCCGCCAACTCCTGCCAATGCGTTTTTGCGCCCCGCCCGCCTTGCCCCCGTGCCATTAATAATTTTTCGCGTCCCACCAACACCCATGCCTGTGAAGAAATTCCTGGAGGGGCAGATAAACGCCGTGTCCAGCAAAATCAGCATCAGCCCGAGGGACACCGGGTGCAGCGTCGGGGGAAGGGTTTCAGCGATAATAATACTTGAGCTGAAGAAGCCGGTGCATGCCCGCGCCCTCTCCGCGCGCCTCTATTGCGTTGAGGAGAAAAAAGTGCAGACGACGCGGGAGATGGCCGTGGATGATTACCGCCAGGACCGGGAGCTGGGCGTGCATCGCTCCACCCACCTCCGCACGACCACTTCCGTCTCGGAGACGGTCGCCTACGCGGAAACAAAGGAGGTTTCCGGGGAAAAGGAATACAAGAGCGGAAGGTACGAGGTGGAATTCTCCATCCCGTCCTCCGCCCCGGGCTCCCAGCCGTGGAGCGGCGGCCGCAAGGTCGTCTGGAGGATGGAGGCAAAGCTGGACATCCCCATGTCCATGGACGTTTCCTCAAGAGAGGAGATTGAGGTCTGCTGAATTACGTGTGGTGAAAAGGTTTAAATAGAGTGTTATATA
>JAGVON010000058.1 GCA_020052735.1 archaeon
GGCACGCCCTTCCTTATCGTGAAGGTGTTCGGCTCAAACCCGTAGTATGTAACATTCATGCGGATTTCCTGGTAGGCCGCGCCCCCGCCTCCCCCAACCGTCGCATTTCCACCATCCCCGCCCGTCCCAATCACCACTCCGCTCCCCGCGAGCGTAAGCCCCTGGTTCAGCAGGAGCACCCCCAGGAATATCACCAGCCATCCGGAGATGGATGCAAACCGGGCAGGCACGTTTCCACCAGCCCTCGCCGCGAGCATCCCGAACCCAAGCATCACCGGCAGAGTGCCCAGCCCGAAGAAAAACAAGGCAGTCGCACCACCCATTACGCTCCCAGTCCCCGCGGCGAATATGTACATCGCCTGCAACGGCCCGCATGCAATCATCAATCCGTTCAACAATCCGGTGACGAGCGGCCCCCGCCCCCCGAACTTGCCCATCGCGTCCCCAAATATCTTTGGCATCCCGAACCTTATCCCTGCAAGCCCGCTTACCCCAAGCATCCCCAATCCATATATTAGGAGGAATATGCCCGCAAGCAGTGCAGCCCCCGCCCTCATTTCCGGCGTAAAGGCAATCGCGGTCCCAATCAGCCCGAACACCGCGCCTATGAATGTATAAGAGAGCAGCTTTCCAGCCCCATACAATATATGGGGTGTAATCGCCGCCCCTGATTTTGAAGAATATCCGAGCACAAACCCGCCGCACATCGCTATGCAGTGGAATCCGGTCGCCAATCCCAAAATGAACAACGCGACATAACCCACTTCGCTCCCCACCTGCGGGAAGCCCAACCCTATCCCCGCGCCCTCCAGGAGGAAGGCGGCGGCAAACATCGCCGCCACCCCCATCACCACCCAGAACAGCCCTCCTCCGCCCAGGGAGTACCCTTCCTTCTTTATTGCCTCCTTCACCTTCTCAATGTCCCCCCCTTCCATCTGCACCTCCACCTCCCCCTTCCCGAAGGAGGCCTTGGCAGTAACCACGCCCTGCACGCCTTTCAGCGCATCCTCAATCCTTTTCTCGCAGGATGTGCAATGCATCCCGCGGATTTTCAGTTTTTCCGTTTTCAAGCAATCACCTTTCTCCTGCCCAAATCAGGCATGCGGCAAATGGCAGCCGGCCAACATATCCCGGCAGTTTCCTGCCAGGCCGCTGCCTTTCCAGCCGCACATGCCCTGCCCCGGGCGTAGTTACATACGCTGAAACCATACATTTCAGTTCTTGTAACCAATAGAGAGAAAAGTGAAACCAAAGCCCCCATTTCCAGGTTTTTCCCCGTTCCCAGTCAAACCGTGAAGCCCTTCCATGTTCCCCATGCCCTTCCCGGGCTTCTGCATCTCTGCGGAGATGTCTGGCAGAAACCATTGGGTTTCCGCCATCACGGTCTGAGCCCCCCAAAAGGCATTTATACCACTTCTACAGCATTATACACATGGCAATTTCCAAAAACCTCGCATACCTTGGAGGCCTCTCCGGAGTGCTGCTCCTGATAGTGCTTATAGTGACCGTGCCGGCAATCGCGGACAAGGGCATATCCGACGTCTGCACCATAGACGGCGAATGCCAGCACGAGCAGTACGCGAACCTCATGGTATCCCTCATCCCGGTATTCATAGGAGGGGGCGCAATCCTCGGCGCCGTTGCGTACTACCTATTCTATGAGCGCACCGCCCCCGTAAAGAAGGAGGCGGACGCAGCCCTCGCAGTTTCCCTCATGGACAAGGACGAATCCAGGATAATGGGCAAGCTCGTTTCGGAAGGCGGAAGGATTACCCAGTCCGAAGTTTCCAGGATAGAGGGGATTGGAAAGGTAAAGGCCCACCGCGTGCTCGCAAAACTTGAGAAGAGAGGAATAGTCTCCAGCGAGAAATACGGGAAGACGAATATGGTGAAGGTTTCGGACAAATACCGGAAATTGTTCCTTAAGGATTAGGCCTTCTTTACAATCTCCTTCAACTTCCTCTCAAGCGCTGGAACATCCCTCTGCGCTACCTCCCAGACCATCGCATAATCCACTTCCCCATACGCATGGGTTATGAAATTCCTCATGGCGATTATGCTTCGCCACTCTATCTCAGGGTGCGTCTCCCTGAACTTCTGGGAAACGCCCCGCGCTGCCTCCCCGATGATTTGTATGCTCCTTTCCACCGCCCTTCGCACCATTTCATTCTTCAGGAAGCCTGCCTTATCCAGCCCCTTCACAAAATTCTGTATGTTCGCGGTTTCATGAAGGATGTCCTGCACATAAATGAGGTCGTCCTTCCCTTCATCCCTCATATTATCGCCACTGAGTCCTTCCTTATATAGGTCTGCAGCCTCGGACTGATGGAGCGGGTGGAAACAAGGTCTATCTTCTTTCCCACCTCATCCTCCAATTCCACCAGCACGCCCGCCATGTCCAAAAGGGAAAAACCTTCCGGCGGCTCCACCGCTATGTCTATGTCGTTGTATTTCCTCTCGGCCCGGGCAAAGCTCCCGAAAAGGTACGCCTTTCGGATTCCGTGCCTGGTGAGGATGTTTTTGATGGTTTCAATTATCTGTTCCCTCTTCATGGCATTCAATACTCAGGGCTTATTTATAAAATTAGCCCCGCGCCTTTCGAAATAAGAGAAGGTCAACATAGTGAAGATTTCCGATAAATACAGGAAATTGTTCCTCAAGGACTAGGCTTAGGGAGCGATTTCCACAAGTAATTGAAGTAATCCAGGTAGCTTTTCGCAATGCTCTCGTTCTGTATCTGGAACGCGAAGCTCTGTTCCCTCCACAGCACATTCGCGACCTTGTCCCCATATATGAAAATAACATGCGGGGACCAGAACTCCTTGGGGAGGAATTTGTATTCGCAGTATTTCATCTTCATAAGCCTCTTGCTGTCATTGGCCCTCACAAAGCTGTGCCAGGTTATTATGTCGTGCCACCTGATCTTTTTCTCCTCCCTCTTCTTGTTCCATTTGGTCCAGAACAGCTCCCCTATGAACTTAACCACACCCAGATTCCCGCCTATGAAATAGTGGTCCTGGTAGTCCAGCATCTCCTCCATCAGCGTCTTCACGCCCTCGTTCCCCCTGTACAGTTCGGCGTGTATCTCTTCCTTGCTGCTCTCGTACATCCTTGTGAGGTCGCCAAGCTGCGCGCCCACCAGCCTCTTTGAATTTTCAACCTCCTCTTCCTGCTCGTTTAGGTATGCAAGGATTTTGTTCGGGTGGGTTATATGGTATATTTTCTTCTTGTTTTCCACGTAATACGTGGCCAGCCCCTTGGAAATGAGCTTATTTACAATATCATATACGTTCCTCCTCTCTATCCCGGTATCCTCGTGTATGGATTGCAGCGTGGGCGACTTGTGCGCAAGGATTGCCGCATACACCCTCCCTTCGCCCTCCGAGAAGCCCAGGTCCCTGAACAAATCGCCTATTCTCATGGATGAACTACGCACCAAATGCTTATAGTGGTATCGTAAGGATGCCACAAGTTAATAAATACCACATCCTTGAACGAACTACTACATGCAACATCCAAGAGATATGCATGTGTACAAGGAACCTCATGCCCAGCCCGCGCCAAAGGGAAGCCGCACAAGGGATTTCTTCAGGAGGGCCAAGCTGGGGGCATTGGTGGCCGCAGCCTCCGTGGCGCTGTACTTCTCCGCGCCCAAGAAAGCCCACGCAGACGAGGCGTCGCTCACCTTTTACCCGGCGTATTCCTACAATATCCAGAATGATTCGCATGGAATGAACCTCAGGGTCAGCGGGGGCGGGAGGCTGCCCTACGGAATAGCTGCTACAGGGATAGTGAATGCGCTTGCGGCTGAGGCCGATTCACCGGACCTGAAGTTCGGGCATACCGAGTTCCGGCTGCACCGCCTGTTCGGCTGGATTGGCCCCCTCGTCCAATATGAGATAGAGCCGGGCGAGGATTCGCTCCGTGCCGGAATGGTTTTCA
>JAGVON010000026.1 GCA_020052735.1 archaeon
GCCGGAGCCCCGCCCGCCCCGCCTCAGGATAATGGAAACACAGGTGGAATACATGGAGAGAAGGCCAAGGACAGGGGAGGAGGCGCTGCGCCTTCTCATGGAGGGGAACAGGAAATTTGTGGAAGGGAAACTAACGCACTACGATGTGGTTGCGCGCAGGAAGGAGCTCGTGAACGGCCAGCAGCCTTTCGCCATAGTCCTCAGCTGCTCCGATTCCCGCATAGACCCGGTGAAGACCTTTGACGCGGACCTCGGGGGGGTATTCGCAATAGAGTCCGCAGGGAACGTGGTGGACGACATCGCGGTAGGCAGCGTTGAATACGGCGCGGAGCACCTGGGGGCGCCCCTCCTGGTCATACTCGCGCACGAGAAATGCGGCGCGGTCACCGCATGCTGCACCGGGGGCCACTGCGGGGGCCACATAAAGGACATAATGAAGATGATAGAGCCCTCCGTGATAAAGGGCGACGTGGAAGCGAGCACGGACAGGAACGCGAGGGCGGTGAAGGAGTGCATCCTGCATTCCAGCGAAATCATCCGCCGCCTTGTGGACGAGGGCAAACTGAAGATAGTCGTCGCAAAATACATGCTGGAGAGCGGGCAGGTAAAGATACTAGAGTGAACAAACATGGCAGGGGAGAAGGAATACGGGCTCAAGAAGATGGTGCGCACGCTGAAGGCTTTCAGCGGAAGCGGCACCCAGCTCATCTCCGTCTACATCCCCGCGGGCTACCCAATCCACGAGACCGGAGGAAAACTGAGGGAGGAGCTCTCCCAGGCCTCCAACATAAAGTCCAAGCAGACGCGCACCAACGTAACGGACGCGCTGGAAAAAATCATAAACTACATGAAGATGTTCAGGCAGACGCCGGAGAACGGCATCGCCATATTCGCCGGCAACATCTCGGACAACCCCGCAAAGACGGACATAAAGCTCTTCTCGCTTGAGCCGCCGAGCAAGCTCAACGTTTCCATTTACCGGTGCGACTCCCGCTTCTTCCTTGAGCCCCTTGAGCGCATGATGGGGGCGAAGGACTCATACGGAATAATCGTCCTTGACGGGAGGGAGGCGACGCTCGCAATCGTGAAGGGCACAAACATAGAAGTGGTTGACAGGCTCATCTCCCACGCGCACGCGAAGGTGCGCAAGGGGGGGCAGAGCCAGAGGCGCATTGAGCGCCTCATAGAGGAGTCCATAGAGAAATACTACAAGCGCATCGGGGAGTCCGTGGACAAGCACCTCCTCGGCAGGGTGAAAGGCGTCGTGGTCGGCGGCCCGGGCCCCACGAAGGAGTTCTTCGTGAAGATGTCCCCGTTCAACTACCAGATAAAGGTCATGGGCGTGGTTGACACTGGCTACACGGACGATTTCGGCATCCGCGAAACCCTCTCCAAATCCGAAGCCATACTTGAGGGGCAGGAGGCGGTGAAGGAGCGCGCCCTCGTTGAAAAATTCATAAAGGAAGTGGTGAAGGAGGGGCTCGCCACATACGGGCTGAAGGAAGTGATGGAGGCCATAGCAACAAAACGGGCGGACACCGTGCTCGTTTCCGAGGGGCTTCTGTTCCAGATGGTGGAATGGAAATGCTCATCGTGCAGCGAGGCGCTCTCCAAGGCGACGAAGGAGGAGCCCAAGCCCGTCAAATGCCCCAAATGCGGCTCGGAGATGGAGGTGATGGGCGTCGTCCCGCTCCTTGACTACCTCATAGAGAACGCGGAGGGGAAGGGCATAAAGATGGAGATAATCTCAACAAACACCGTGGAGGGGAACCAGTTCCTCCAGGGCTTCGGCGGAATAGGCGCATTCCTCAAATACCGGACTAATTATTGAGGCGCAGTGATGTTTGCGCCGGAGTTCCCCCCGCTTACAGGAAGCACGGGCGGGCTCCGCACCCCTATGTTGCACCCGTTCTCCGTGTAATCCGCGCCCATGCCCACCACGAGCTCGTTCCAGAATATCTTCGTCTCGTTGTTCTTCCTTATGTAGATGATGGATGTGCCCTGCACGTCCCTTGCCTCGCCTATCTCGTCAAGGCACACGCCCAGGGGGTTCGTGTACGTTGTCCCGTTGTCATACGTCCTTATGCACTCGGAATCCAGGGAATAGAACCTTTTGCTTATGCCGCCCACGGCCGTGCTGTATGAGATGTCAACCGCGCACTGCATTATGTTGCTCCTCACATCGTCCTCGCCCGCGCCCCTGAGGTCCATCACGATGTACATCTCCTGCGAGGACGCCAGGTTGCTTGAGAACTCGCTGAGATACACCTCCTCCCTCCCTGCCCACGGGTCCTGCGAAGGCCCCTGCATGAAGAAGATGTACGCCCCCATGGCAAACGCCGCGATTATGATTATCCCGGTTGCAACCGCCTTCGTGTTCAGCCAATCACCCGTCTACAGTTTCGTTCGCGCCGCCCTCCGGCCCCAGGGCGATTTCGCCCACCGGCACCGCGAGCATCCCCGCGACCTCGCATTCCCTGAAGTACTGCTCGTCGCCCGTGAACACCGCGTTGTCAACGAAGACCACGGAGAACTCCGGCCTGGTCTGCAGCGCCGAGTACCTGAGCGTTATTATCGGCTCCTCCACGCTGTTGTAGCATTCGCCGAGCGTGGTGCTCTGGCTGGTTATGCAGTCCCCGTCCGTCTTGTCATAGACATCCACGGCCCTCGGGGACAGCTCGCCCGCCATCTTCTGCGCGCACGCCATCATCTCAGCGGCGGCCCCGGAGCTCACCCCCTCGGTCTCCACAAGTATGGACACGTGTTCGGAATCCGCGAGCGAAGCCCTGTATTCCGTGAAGTCCGCGTCAGAGGCCGAGCCCTTCAGGGTGAGATACGCCCCTGCCGAGACCGCGCCCGCCACGAGCAGGCCGAGCCCCAGGAAGATGAAACCCACGAACATCGCCCCCCTGCCCATCTTTGCCGACCTGGCGAAGAAGAACAGGAACGCGAACGTGAGCAGCGAGCCGAGCGAGAAGAACGAGAGCGCGGAAAGCATTATGGGCGCGTATTCGGACAGGTTGCCCTTCTCCACCCGGTCCATCGGCTGCACCGCGACGGCAAGGTTCTCAACGCCCTCGTTGGTGCTCCTTGCCGCGGCCCTCAGCGGGCTGAGGTACACGCTGCCCGAGGAGACCTGCTGCACGACCGGGTCAGCCGCCGCGGTTATGTTCAGGTAATCATCCCTGAGCGCAGCGTACCTCTCCGGGGAAAGCCCAGGGACGAAGCTGCGGTCCAGGTTGCCCTTCCTTGCGGACAGCGCCGCTGCCAGCGCCGCCTGCTCATCGTTCAGGTTGGATGTTTCCAGTATGAAGATTGCCAGGGAGGCCTCGGATTTCGCCTCCTCGGTTGAATTGTACACCTCCCACTGCACGGGTATCGCGGCGGCCAGCCGGTTCGTCTTCGCGCCCAACTCGTCAATTGATGCGTTGAGCTGCGAGAAGTTGCCTGCCGTGAGGTCCGCGTCTATCCTGGTGATGAGCGTGTCTATCCGGTTGGCGTCCGTGCTGACCTGCGAGTCCGCCACGACCTGGAGCAGCGCCCTCGCGTCCGCGGCCGTTCTCTGCCCCCTTGTTTTCAGCGGGTCATAAATGCCATGGTAATATGCGCGCGCGGCGTTGTCCGCGGCCATCAGTATCCTCGTGTTCTCGCTGGCAACCATCGCAGCGCCAATCCCCTCCGAGCCCTCCAGCCGCGCGGTCTTCTCCAGCAGCGCGTCTATTTTCGCATCCGCGTCGTCCAGGTGCGCCTCGTTTATCAGTATGTACGGGCATACGCCCAGGCAGTCGGTGCAGTGCTCGTCGGGCTTCGGCATCCTGAAGCGCGTGCTCTCCAGCTTCTCCTCGTCCGCCATCATCGCGGGTATGTAGCCCTTCATCTCGGTGAGGCTCTCCCGTATGTTCCCGCCGTCCATCCGGTCAAAAAGGAGGAATATGGCATCCGTCTTGCTCGTGAGCCCGTTGCTGGCGTATGAGAATTCCTGGACGTCCGGCATGATGTCCTCTATGTTTGAGCAGCCGATGGCATCCCCCATCTCGTCGCACAGGAAAAGCGCGGTGGTGAAGCAGTCCGTATCGTTCGTGCAGGGGAACTGCTGCAGGAAAAGCCCCATCCTGCAAACCTCCTCCTCATAGCCGACCTCCTCGTCCAGCCAGGGCAGGTTCACCACAGTGCCAGGGTAGTTGTCCCCGTTGTTCCTGCTGTCGTCGTACGCCTCAAAGTCAGCCCTCAGCGCCGCTATCTCCTCATCCGTCGGGTAATACAGGTCCGCATAATGCGCGTTCATCGCCGTCCCCACGACCTCCGGGTCGGTGATTATGGCCCCGCTGCCGTCCAGCAGGAACGCGGGCTCCCCGTTTATGTATACGATAGTATAAGGGACCGCATCCACCACAAAAGTGTCCTGGCCGGTTATGTTCTCGCCGGGCGCGAGGTACTGCGTAAGGTCCGCGGAAAAGGCTGCGGGGAGCAGCAGTAATAAAACTATCAGAACGCTGGTGGTCGGTCGCATGGGCAACTATTGCCCTTACTTATTTATAAAGATTTTGAATTTTTGCGCTGGCTATTTCTCACGGCGCACGATGTAGTCCGCGAGCGAGTCCATCAGCCCCCTTCCCGCGCCCGCTTCCACCGCTTCCAGGGACGCCTTCGCATCCCTCACCAGCCGCTCCGCATAATCCGATGCGTACCTTATGGAGCCGCATTCCTGCGCCAGCCCTATTGTCTCGCGCACATCTGCCGCGCTCTTCTTCCCTTTCCCCAGTATCCCTATCACGCGCCTGCGCACCTGCGGCGGCGAATTCGCAATGAGATGGATTGTTATCAGCGACCTCTTCCCCTCGTCTATGTCCTCGCCTATCTTCTTCTTGTATTTGGACGGGTCCGCGGTCAGGTTCAGGACGTCGTCCTTTATCTGGAACGCCAGCCCGATTTTCTCACCGAACGTGCGCAGCGCATCCCGCTCCACCATCCCCGCGCCCGCGCAGTACGCCCCTATCTCGCAGGACGCCCCTATCAGCGAAGCGGTCTTCCCGCCGACCATCCTCAGGTATTCCTCCTCGCCCACGTCAAACCTCTTCTCCCTGTACCAGTTCAGCTCCCTCCCCTGGCCTTCCGCGACCGCCCTGAACGAGCTTATGAGTATCCCCGCCCCTCCGCTCAGGAGTTCCGGCTCCGCATTCCGCACGAGCGAGTGCCACACCAGGTTGTACAGCGCATCCCCGCTGTTTATCGCAATCGGGATGCCGTACTCAATGTGCAGCGTGGGCCTCCCCCTCCTCATGGGCGATGAGTCCTCTATGTCGTCGTGTATGAGGGTGAAGTTGTGGAACAGCTCAATCGCCACGGCGAAGGGCAGCACCGTGGATTCCTCCCCGCCGCACGCTGAGCAGGACGCGAGCGCGAGCACGGGCCTTATCCTCTTCCCGCCCCTGGAGATGTATTCCCCCAGCATCCCGTACACTTCCTTCGGCTCCGGGGGCAGCTCGGCATGCACCGCCTTCTCAATCAGTTCTGCCTGCGATTTTATGTAAGCGTCGGCATCCATGTTTTCCCTTTTCATAAGGCAAGTATTAAATTCGCTCCTTTTCAATTCATCCACCAATGTCCGACCTCATCACAGATTTCTTCCTGAACCCGATTGCGGACCGCACCGGCTATAATCCAATCAACACGCTTTTCTATGCCGCGCTCGCAATCGCCGCCGTCTACCTCATCTGGCTCGCGTTCAAAAAATTCAAAATCCGCATAGGCGACGATTTCTTCTACGGCGTCCTTTCTTTCGTCCTTTTCGGCTCCACAGCGCGCGTAGTGACGGACGCGGTGGACATGGGCACGCTCACGGCCGCAACCCCGCTCCATTCCCTCGTCCTCAATTCCGGCTTATACCAATACGGATTCCTCACCGTGAGCCCGGGCATCTATGTTGTGGTAGCGTCCCTCCTGCTCATCTCCATAGCCATCCTCCACCGCTTCGGCCGCATGGACCTGCTCAAGTATATCGGCATCGCCCTTTTCGCCTTCAATTTCATCCTCCTTCTTCCCTTCTTCCACTATTGGATGCACGCAATTCCGGTATTGCTCATGGCTGCAATCCCATTGGCGATAGCATACTATTATTTCCGTGATTTACCCTCCGCCCTCGTGGTTGGCGCGCAGGCATTGGACGGCGCAGCCACATTCTACATAATAGACATATTCTCCCCGCTTTCCGGCATATCCTATTTTGAGCAGCACGTCATCTCCCGCGCGGTGGGGGAGTTCATGGACACTTACCTCCTGTTCTACGTAATAAAAATCGCAATCGCATTCGCCGCCGCATATTTCGTGGGCAGGGAGAAGATGCCGATGGACGAGAAGCGCTTCATCCTCCTCATATTCATAATAATAGGGCTCGCGCCCGGGCTGCGCGACCTCCTCCGCATGATGGCAGGGACATAACAGTTCCCTGTTTTGGGCGCCAAGGAAAGTATTTTAACCATCCCCGCCTCTACCTAATGCATGAAGCGCGAGGAGCTGATTGAACGAATAAAGGCCGTGCTCGTGGGGCACGGCATAAAAAAGGCGTATCTGTTCGGCAGCTTTGCAAGAAATGAGCCAAAGTTCAATGACATAGACATAGCGATAGAGCCGCCAAGAGGGAAGTTCTCCCTTCTTGACCTGGTTGGCGTGGAGCAGGAGCTTGAGGATGAAACGGGCAAGCACGTAGATGTCGTCCTTCTGCGTTCCATGAAGCCGCGCATAATGCAGCACATCCAGAAGGATTTGAGGGTGCTCTTCTGATGGCGGCAAAAAGGGACGACCTGGTTTATGTTGATGACATCCTGGATGCGCTGGGGCGCATCAAAAGATACTGCGATAATGTTGAAAAAGAGGGATTCACGAAGGACGACATGCCTCCCTAATCTGGCTTTGTGTTCCCGTTTCCCGACCCATTAGCCATCCATTCCTTTCTGCGCCTGCCATCCTCCTGATTGTGCAACAGGGCAACCCGGTGCAAAAGTATTTATTCTTTCTTGTACCACGGTTCCTAGTGCAAAAACAAAAACGCATTGTCGCTGTCATCTCCGGCAAAGGCGGCGTGGGCAAAAGCACCATCGCGGTAAACACGGCATCCCTCCTGAGCCTCCGGGGCGCCTCAACGCTGCTCATAGACGCGGACGTCTACAACCCCTGCGTCTCGTTCCACCTCGGCCTGCTGCCGCATCCGGTCGGCCTGCTGGACGTGCTGGAAAACAAGGCGAAGATTGAGGACGCGCTCGTCATAGATCCGGCGAGCGGGTTGCGCTGCCTCTCGGCGTCCATCCAGCTCAACAATAAAATAGGCACAGAAAATCTCGGCAGGCTCATAAAATCCCTGGATTACGATTACATCATAATAGACTGCGCGCCCGGCCTTTCATCCGTTGTGGAGGACGTGATTGCCGCCTCCAACGAGCTCGTCATCCTTATGACGCCGGACATTCCCAGCGTGACCGCGGCGATGAAGCTCATCTCTCTCGTAAAAGATAAGATTGACCATACCAGAGTCCACTTCGTCCTCAACAGGGTGGCGGAGAAGCCATACGAGCTGAGCAAGCGCGAGGTACGCACGCTCTGCCAGGGCAGGCTGGACGCATCCATCCCGGAGGACGCCGAAATACCAAAAAGCATTTCTTCCAAGACGCCTGCCGTCATCCACAATGCCTCGGCCCCGTCCAGCCGCGCCATCAGCCAATTTTCCAGCATGGTTTTCCCGGAAGCGTTCCACAGAGGAGCAATCCGCATACCATTCCTTGGGACAATCGGGGGGGGGGGGCGCCCACTTTTTCTCGATAATTACGGATTTCGTTAGAAAGCTGTTTTCGCATTGACACAATCTATCGTTTTATAAAATTTGGCGCATAGTGGAGGGCATGCATTCCGGTTCCCTGTCCCCAGTTTCCAGTATCCAGTCCCCGGTACTTCTTATCCGGAAACGGGAAACCCTGAACGGGAAGCCGACCGCCCCCGCCGGGCTCGCCCTTCTCATCCTGCTCGCCGTTGTTTTGCAGGGTCTCGCCCATTCCGATGCCCAGAACGCAACCGGCACCGGAGGTTCTGGAAACGCAACGGATCTGATGAATGCGAGCCAGTCCGCCGCGCAGGGGACCGCCAATGAAAGCGCAAATGCCTCTGATACATGTCTTCCTGCCGGCGGGGCCGCAAGCGCCGGGCCAGGGGTGCAGCCAGCCCAGACCATCGGGCTTGCGAAGGCGGAGATACACAAGGCATGGCACATCCAGGAGGGGGGCAGCGAAGTTTTTGAATTCCTCCGCCCCCACAATTTCGGCGAGCTCCAATACGTGCTGATACGCGATGCGGGCGCTTACGACGTCGCATACGGCGACTTCAGCATGGGCGCATGGATAAGGACCAGTGCGGAGGATGCCGGCACCATCATCACTAAGGGAAGCTACGAGGAGGGAAAATATTACACGCTTGGCGTCAATGGCGAAGGCACGCTCTTTTTCGGCATGGGCGACAGCTCGCGGAACGTATGGGTTGAAACGTCCGATGCGTTCAACGACGGCAGATGGCACCACGTCATATCGGTGCGCAACGCAACGGGCGCCGCGATATACGTTGACGGCGAAGAGGCGGCATCAATTGAAGCGGAGCCGCTCAACCTTTCAAACAAAGGGGTGCTCGGCATAGGCGCCGACATGAGCGACTACGATTGGTCGCAGGCCCCGCGCACCCAGTTTGCCGGAGGGATAAAGGACCCCGCCATCTGGCGCAGGGCATTGGGCGGCGATGAGATAAAAAAACTTTTTGAAGAGGGGAGATGAGATGCGCGCCCATATCCCGTTCCTTATGCTTCTTCTGGTCGCCGGAGTCTCCTTCGCAAGCGATGCAATGATTTCCTACCGCTCAAACACGGGCACGTGCGGCATCAACTGCCCCAAGATACGTGCCTGGAACAGTGCGAGCGCAAGCTGGGGGGGCGAAGCAGAGATAGGCAGCACCACCTATGCAGCGATACGAGCGGCGCGGATTGCGTTCTCTCCCCTTAACCAAAAGAGGATAATGGTAACGGAGAACAACAATGGCGAGCTGGACCTTTACGTCTCGTGGAATGGCACCTCCTGGACCCAGACAAGGAACCTGACGAAAATATGGACAGCCGCGCCAGCCGTGCATTACAGGGGTTTTGACATCGCCTTTGAAACCACAAGCGGCAACGCCCTCATAATATTATCGCCCACCGATGCCGCCGCAACGTGCGACCTCGCATATTTTGTGGTGCTGAGAAATGACACCGTTGCAAACAGCTCCGCATATACGTGCATTGATGATTCCGGGCATGCAACCGATATCCAGTACGGGTGGGTTGTTGCAGATTCCGACCCCGCAAGCGGCAGCAACGAAATAATCGTGGTGGGGGAAGACAGGACTGACAATGATGTGAATGCCTGGGTGTGGAACGGCGCCGCCTGGGGGAACATGCAGGCGGTCACGGCAGCCGCGACCGCCACTGGCGATTTTGAGGCGCTTGGGGTAAAATACAGCGCCGACGGCAGCGACGGGATGGTCATTGCCGCAACAAGAACCGCCGGAGTCGTTAATTACCAATTCTGGACAGGGGCCGCCTGGAACGGTGCTGCGGCTTCCTCTGGGGACTGGAGTGCATCCGGTTCCGATGACGTGACCTTCATCCAGATGGCCGCCGACCCTGCGACCGACGATATAATGGCCATCGGGATTACCAACAACGGCGGTTTGACGGGCAATTACTGGAGTGGAAGCGCTTGGACTCTTACTGTTGATATTGACACTATAACTGATGCCGCCACAGGAACCATGAGGCCCGCCTCCTTCGCATGGATGCCCACCGGTTCCACAGGGAGGCTTGTCTGGGACACCGACACCACCCTGGCCACGCTGAGCAACAGGACGTTCGCGGCAGGCGCCTGGGGCGCCACCACCACCTTTTCGACCTATGCGGGCACAGGCGCATGGATACAGATGGCGACCAACCCGACATCCACGGATTCGGTGAAGATACTTGGCGCAAGGATGAACAGCACTTTCAACGTCGGCTCGTTTAATTTTTCCGCCGCATACGCCAATTACGGAGACGCAGCGATAACATCCCAGGCAACACTCACAACGTACGAAGCGTTCAGGATATCATTTATCCGCGCGGTTGATTCCACCGCGCCAACCGTGGGGAACACGAGCGTGAATGCGACCTCAGTGACGGTCAACACGACCATCTGCGTCAATGCGACCGCGGTTGACCAGAACGGCGTCCCGGTGAGCCAGGTGCTCGCGCAGGTCGTTTTTCCAAGCGGGACCGTTGCAAATTATACGATGAGCGACACCGGCTGCAACGCGGGGGTTGCCGGGGACAACTGGTACGGCGTGCAGGTCAGCGTTGGCGCCGACCAGGGCACCCTGACCGTGAACACCACCTTCGCGAACGACAGCTTCGGGAACATGGGCTACCAGTCGCCCTATCCGAACAAGCAGGTGACCTTGACGTTGGGAGCCGTCGTGGACACGTCCATCTCGGTCAGCACCCTTTCATTCGGCTCGCTGGACCCCGGGACGTCCAACAACGCGGCAACGGAAAACCCCATCACCCTCACGAACACGGCAAACAGCAACACCGCAGTGGACGTCTACCTGAACAACTCAAACATGACCTACACTTCGTACAACATGCCGTACTACAACCTCTCGGTGTTTTCATCTGACAATGCGGCAGCCTCCACGATGCTCAACGGAAGCTCGTGGATAAACAACACCGCCGCGAATAACGGCTTTTTGGAAAACCTCGCCGTGAGCTCAACGGCAGACCTTTACTTCTGGCATGATGTCCCGCCTGCGCAGCAGGCAGGCGCCTACACGGCCACGGTGACAATCCGCTCGGTTGCGAATGGAGAAGCTCCCTGAGGGGACAACGGGCTGATGGATTATGGTGCGGGCTATGAGGTTTCCCTTTATTTTGTTAACCCTCACCATCATCTTTTCCATGGGCGCGGGTTTCGCCGAACAGTCCCAGCCGCTTTATGATTTCGGGACCATGCAGCAGGGAAGCTCAACCCAGGCCGAACCCGGCGGTAACGCCACGTTCAGCTTATTCTTCTTCGTTGATTCGGAGTATGGCAACAGGATAACCCACATAAGCGTCAGCGCCGAAGAGGTGCCCGAGGGATGGACCGTGGAGTTGGATCCGCCCCTCCACACGGAATACCTTAATGTGAGCGGGATAGTCACCGCTTCCTCTGAAAACATTTACGTGGAACCCCGGCCGGTGCTTTCATCCATTCCCGAGAACCCCGAGGATGGCATATATTATCTCGCCTCGCCCAGCGGGCTGGGCTACCTGCAGGCAAAGCGCGTTGAGGTCAGGATCGGCATCCCCGAGTCGGCGCAGCTTGGCCAGACCTATACCATAAAAGTGACGGCCCACGCCGCCTGGTTCGGCCAGTCAGGCAACATAGCGCTTGAGCAGAGCAGGCCTTTCCGCTATACCGTCCAGCTCGCTAGGCAGGAGTACAGCGAGCAACTCCTCGGCAACACGACCGCCGCGCAGGCTGAAGAAACACAGGCCGTGGAAGCGGCGCCCATTGATACGAACACGTACCTGCTCGCCGCCTTGGCAATAGTCATAATCGCATTGGTGGGTTACATCCTGTTCTCCAAAAGGAAAACCGGATAGACGCCGTTAGCATATACTTTTAAGTTTTCTTCACAAAGTCCACGGTAGTGAATGTATGTCCGGTTGCATGCAATTCCGAAATTTCGCCCTTCTTCTCGCCATTGCCCTCGTTGTCGCCTCATTTTCCGCGGTGGACTTCACAATACCCGCATTTCTTGATGTCAATAATAACGCCACAATCGTGTTGGGCGGTTTCTCCATGGGCAGCCAAAGCATCACGGCGGGCGCGCCAGCCAGCTTCATAACCGTCATAAGCAATGCCGGCAACCTTATCGCAGAGGCCCGGGCGGACGTCCGCATCTATGATGCAGGCAACAATCTAATCGGCAACTTCAGCTATGCAAATGCCACCCTCGCAGGGGGCGAGACGCAGACGCTCATAAAATCATGGGACACCTCCGGCGTCCCCACCGGCACGTACACTGCGTTCGTCAATGTGAGCTATGATGGCACCTCGGCAGGCGAGGGGAACATTACCTTCACAATTGCCCCGCGGCAGGCGCCTTCCCATGTCAGCGTAAGGAAAGGGGAAGGGAACATCTCGCTGGCTGTGCTTCCGGAAGCCCCGGAAGCCACGTTGCCGGCACAACCGCTGGAGGCGGGGGGATTGAGGCTGCTCCGCTACCCTGTTTTCGGAGAGTTCGTGGCTGGGGATAACGAACTGTTCTTTTCAATCATAGAAAACCCCGGCGACGATGTCGTCCAGGTCAGCATAATCCCTTCCGGCCCAAGCGCAGGGCTGGCGAGCCCCACATTCAACTATTCCCTGGCCCCGCACCAGAAGAGCTCGGTGGTCGTGCCGATTCAAATCCCCGAGGGGACGCCGCCAGGCTTCTATTTCCTGCCATTCGAGCTTTCAGTCGGCAATTCAACAATATCCTATCCGTCGCTTATCCAGGTTGTATCCCCGGCAGCGGAGGGGGAGCTGATGGTCCAGCGCAGAATTTCCCTTGATCTGGAAAAGAACAGCTCGTTCATCGTGCTTCAGCTGGCCAATACGGGCACAAAGGCCCTTGCGCATGTCCAGGTCTATGAGGAAATCCCAAAATCCCTCGCAGGCAATCTTAACGATGTGCTGTTTACCACGGAACCGAACAGAATATGGCTGGAAGATTCGCGCGTGAGATGGGACCTGGAAAACATCCTCCCCGGCGAGACAAGGGCAATAATCTACCAATTGCCGTCCATTTCGCACGACCTTTCGGAATACTCATCGTGGCAGCTTGCCCAGCTCGTCGTCATAGAGCCCTTAGGCGACAAGGAAATCCTCATACAGGACATGAGCATACCCTCGCTGATGGCCGGCGAGCAAAAAAGAATCGCATTCAAGATATTCAATGCGGGGGCGGTTGACAGAACGGTGGATATGGATGTTCTCGGCCCGGGCAATTGGCTTATTGCGCCGAATTCTTTCTCGGTGCTAGTCCCTGCCAGGGAAAGCAGGGAGGTCAGTTTCGCCGCAGGCTCACCGCTTTCTGCCGTTCCGGCCGCATACCCGATTACCCTGAGCCTGCGTTACGGGGATACGGCCGACCAAAAAACAATATTCCTGGTAGTCAGCGAACCGCCGGTCCTCGTGGCCCCGCCGCCCCTTGGCGTTCAGCTTTTTGCATGGCTCGGGGATAACATCCAGATACTCCTGTTTTTCGCGATTGGGCTGCCTTTGGGCGCGTTTGCGTTCCACATAACATACAAAAGGACGCAGGCGCCAAAGTACAGCGAGGAGCGCATGGACTATATGAAAATGGTCAGGCGCATGTTCAAATGAGATGAAATGCTGGATATAGGTGCAGATTATGACGCTCTCTCTTGTCGGTTTGGGAATCGCATACGACATTACACTTGCAGGTTTAGAGGAAGCCAAGGCGGCGGATGAGCTTTACCTGGAATCCTACACCATGCCCATAGAGGAAAAGGAGATATCCAAACTGGAAAAGGCGATAGGAAAAAAGATGGTTCGCCTTCCCCGTGAAAAGGTGGAAAGCAAATTCCTGGTGGAGCGCGCAAAGGAGCGCAACGCCTGTTTGTTAGTCGTGGGCGACCCCCTTTCCGCGACCACCCATGTTTCCCTCCTCATAGATGCGAAGAAAGCTGGCGTACAGGTAAAAATAATCCACAACTCATCAATCCTTTCCGCAGCCCCTGGCAAGTCCGGCCTCCAGCCCTACCGCTTCGGAAAGACCGTCACGCTAGCATACTGGAGGAAGAATTACGAGCCCGTTTCTCCGTTGCAGCTCATTGAGCAAAACTTATCCATGGATATGCACACCCTCCTATTGCTGGATTTGGACCCGGAGCTCGGTCCCATGGATGCGAAAACCGCATTGGAGCAATTGGAAAAGATGGAAAAGAAATACGGCAAAAGGGTTTTCGGCAAGCTGGTCGTCTTGAGCAGGGTGGGGCATCCAGATGAAAAGATAACTTACGGCACCCGCGCGGAACTCAAATCCAAAAACCTGGGGAAGCCGCCCTTCTGCTTCTGCATCCCCGCAAAGCTGCATCCCATTGAGGAGGAATACCTTTCGCTGCTTTGAACAGTGGCAGCCTTTTAACCTTTTCCAACATTCTAATAATATCCCATTAATGGTGCTCTGATGTGCGGAATAATCGGCTATGTAGGCGGCAGGAAGGCTTCCGAAATCCTTTACAAGGGGATTCGCACCCTAGAATACAGAGGTTACGATTCCGTTGGCATGGCGATAGACACGCAAAAAGGAATTGAAGTGCGCAAGGACAAGGGAAGCGTGGATGAAGTTGCGGCTGCGATGCAATTTACCTCAATGGATGGGAGCGTCGGCGTGTCGCATAGTCGATGGGCAACCCACGGCGTGCCGTGCAAGGAGAACGCCCACCCGCACACGGATTGCACAGGCAAAATCGCAATAGTGCATAACGGAGTGATAGAGAATTACCAGGAGCTCGGGGAAGCGCTGGCAAAGAAGGGCCACAAATTCTCCTCGGAAACGGATTCCGAGATTTTCGCGCACATGGTGGAGGACGAAAAAAAACAGGGCAAGGACACCTTCCACGCGTTCCTCGCCTCGCTCAATAAGCTCAAAGGCTCGTTCGCAATCGCCCTCCTCGCGGAAGGGGAAAGGAGGATATACGCCGCAAGGAAGAACAGCCCGCTCGTAATCGGGCTGGGGAAAGGCGAGAACTTCGCCGCCTCGGACATGACCGCGATGCTGGAGCACACGAAGGACTTCGTCCCGCTAGGCGAGATGGAATGCGCCGTGCTTGAGCCGGGAGGCGTAAAATTCTATTCGCTGCTTGATGGAAAAGAACTGAAAAAAACCCCGATGCACGTTGACTGGTCCCCGGAGATGGCGGAGAAGGGCGGCTACGCGCATTTCATGTTAAAAGAGATTTACGACCAGAAGCATTTCGTGTATGAGTCGCTCGCAACGGACGTGTCCGCCGCCAATGCCCTAATCTCCAAATCCAGGGACATCCACATAACCGCGTGCGGCACCTCGTACCACGCCGCCCTCATGTTCAAGTACCTTTCTTCAAAATATCTTGGAAAAACCTGCGATGCGGTAATCGCTTCCGAGTACCCGTTCATCGCAAGCCCGGACAAGGATACTTTAGTAATCGCAATCTCGCAGTCCGGGGAGACCGCGGACACGATGAAGGCGCTGGAATTCGCAAAGGAAAAAGGGGCGAAGATACTCGCACTCACCAACGTGGTCGGCTCCTCCATCACGAGGGTGGCGGACGAGGTTGTGTATCTCAATTCCGGGCCGGAGGTTTCCGTCGCCGCCACAAAGACCTTCACCTCCCAGCTTGCGGTCGTGTACAAGCTGCTTTTCCCAGGCAATGATTTTTCGGAAATACCGAAAATAATTGCGGATTCCCTGCAGAAGGAAGTGGAGATAAAGAAAATCGCGGAAATGATAAAAGGAAAACAGGACGTCTTCTTCATCGGGAGGGGGCTCTCCGTTCCCATAGCGATGGAAGGCGCCCTAAAGCTGAAGGAAATCTCATACATCCACGCGGAGGCATATCCGGGGGGGGAACTCAAGCACGGGCCCCTGTCCCTCATAACCGAGGGGGTCCCGGTAATCGCATTGGCACCCAGCGACGACAGCGTCTATAAGATGCTGGGCAACATACGGGAGGTGCGCGCACGGGGAGGGTTCGTCATCTCCCTCAACAACAGTTCAGAAATAGAAAAGGAGTCCAACGTCTCCATAAAGCTCTCAAGCGTGGACCCCATGCTCCATCCCTTCGCGATGGTGGTCCCCCTCCAGCTGCTCGCATATTATGTCAGTGTGGCAAGGGGAATAAACCCGGACCGCCCGCGCAACCTCGCGAAATCCGTCACCGTGGAATGACGGGCGGAGGGCATCGTCACCGCTTAGCGGCGTCCCTCACTATTTTCGGCACGTCCCTTATGCTCTCTATTACAAAATCCGGCCTTATCCTGCCTTCCATCGCCTCTGCGCGGGAGCTCACGCCCGTGAGCACGAGCGCACTCTTCATCCCTTCTTTCTTCGCCATCAAAATATCCGTGGAAAGCTGGTCCCCCACCATGAGCGCCCCTTCTTTCCTAATTCCGTGCTCCTCCACAATCAGATCCAGCATGTACGGCTCCGGCTTCCCTATTATGATGGGTCTCCTCCTTGTGGAATAAGCGAGGGAAGCGACAATCGCCCCCGCACCCGGCAGGAACCCGTCCTCCACCGGATAGGATGGGTCGTCGTTCGTGGCTATGAAATGTGCGCCCCGCAAAAGGGCCCTGAACGCAATTGACAATTTCGCATAAGTGAGCTTCCTGTCCAGCCCAACCACAACAGCGTTCGCCTTTTCGTCGTGCACGCACCGTATCCCAACATCCGTGAATTCCTTCTCCGTGTCCTCCTCAAGTATGTATGCGGTGGCGCCCGGCATGTTCGCAGCCATATATTTCGCCGCCCCGTAGCTGGTGCAATACACCCTCCCCAGCGGCGCCTTTATCCCAAAAGATGAGAGCCGCCTGGCAAAATGCCCCCGGGTGCGCGAGCCGTTGTTCGTGAGGAAGAACACCTCCACCCCTTCTTTTTCAAGCGCCCGAACCGCCTCCTTCGCCCCGGGCATCGCCTTCTCCCCCCTGTAGATTACGCCGTCCATGTCAAAGATAACCGTCTGTATCTGCATGCAGTCCCTCCTGCTATTTATGCGCACCCCCATCCCGCACCCAGTTTCCGGTTTCCAGCAGCCAGCATACGCGCTTACCGCATCGTCCCCAGGAGCATCTTCTCCAGCTCTATGGGCTTCCAGACCTCAAGCGCCTTTATTGAGTATTCCAGCGCGGCCTCGCTCTCCGCATAAATGTCAAAGAGCAAATCGCCCGGCTTCACCCTGTCGCCCTTGAGCCGGTAGAGGTACAGCCCAGCGCCCTTGTTCTTCGGCGCGCCCGCCGCCCTCGCAATCCTTGAAATCGCCTTGTTGTCTATGTGGCTTATCTTGCCCTCCTTGTCCGCCCTCACGGTGTGCTTGTACTGCCCTATGGGGATGTCGGACTCCTTGAAGTTGGGGTTGCCCCCCTGCTCCCCGACAATCTCCTTCATCTTCGCCCATGCCTTCCCGTTCTGCAGCAGGCTGAACGCCGCGTCATATCCGTCCCCCTCCTTCACCTTGCCCACGAGCTCCAGTATCTTCCCCGCCAGCAGGCAGCTCTTGTTCCTCAGGTCCGCGGGCCCGGCGCCCTGCAGCACCTGCATCACATCCTTCACTTCCAATCCCGGCCCTATTCCGTTGCCAACGGGCTCCGAGCCGTCCGTAATCAGGCCTTCAATCGTCATGTCCAGCCGCTTCCCTATCTTGATGAAGTCCGCGCCCAATGCCTCCGCGTCGTCCATGTTCATTATCTTAACGCCCCTTCCCAGGGGGATGTCCACGACCACGTATTGCGCGCCCACGCTCTTCTTCTTCGCGAGTATGCTCGCGAGCAGCATCCCGCGCGGGTCAAGCGCGAGCGGGTTCCTTATCTTTATCAATCTGTCGTCCGCGGAGGCGAGGTTCATCCCCCCGCCCCATGCAATCGCCCCGTGCGCCTTGAGCACGATCCTCTTCATCTCCTCCACGCTGAAATCCACGGGCGCGAGCACCTCCATGGTGTCCGCGGTGCCCGAAGCCGAGGTTATTGAACGGGAAGACGTCTTCGGCATGTAGATGCCCGCCGCCGCTATTATCGGCACCAGCACCATCGTCGTCCTGTTCCCCGCCACTCCCCCTATGCAGTGCTTGTCCGCGATGGGCTTCGCCCCAAGCTCAAGGTGGTCCCCCGACTCCACAATCGCATTCGTGAGCGACACCACCTCGTCCTCGCCCATGCCCCTTATGTAAGTGGATGTTATCCACGCCGAAAGCTCCGCCTCGCTCAGCCGGTTGTCCATCAGGTCATGGATTATGGTGTGTATCTGGGAGGACTCCAGCCCCTCCCCATCCAATTTCTTCTTTATGTAATCAACGCTCGCAGGCCTCTCCATCTTCACTACCTGCACTATGTCGCCCTCCTCCATCTTCAGCACTCCGGCGACGTCCCCGAAAACGCCTATCTCGCCCCTCTTCACCATCTCCCTGCTCAGGTCCACAAGGCAGACCTTGTCCCCGCCCGTGGTCTTGAGGTCCACCCTGTATCCCTGCCTGATGTCGTTCTCCAGGGCCTCATCCTCGTTCAGCACCACAATGTTCTTGCCGGTCTGTATCTCTATCACGTGCGCCTGCACGATGTACTTGCGCTGCTCCCACAGCTCCTCCTTCTTTTTCCTCTTCTGCTTCTCCTCTTCGCTCAGTATCTCGTGGTTGTGGTTGCCGTTCTTTCCCGCCTCATTTGCCTTTCCCTGGGCCCCCTTTTCGCGGTTTCCAGCACCCGGCACCCCTTTCTTTCCCTTCCCGAACAATGCAGCAATCATCATAACCCCCCTTTCAGTTTTTTCATCGCAATAGAGGACAGCGCCTGCGGAGGCACCACCCCCATCTCGGTGATGTATCCGTTGATGTACCTTGCCGCCGTCGCGTCAAACGCCGGGTTGGACACCTTCACGCCCCTCGGCGGCCTTTCCCAAACCTCCTTCGGATCTCTTTCTTCTATCTCCTCCCTCTCCCCGTACAGGGTGAGCGGGTCATACTTGTAAAGCTCCGCAGCCGAATAGAAAGAAACGTCGTTCATCCTCGCAATCCTCGCGACGGACGAGGTCCCGACCTTGTTTATCAAATCCCCCATCGCCGTGATTGCGTCCGCGCCCACCAGCACCAAATCCGCCTTCTTCATGAACTTGTTCAGCCCCATATCCACCGTAATCGTCACGTCCATCCCCGCCTTCGCCAATTCCGCGGCGGTAATCCTGCCCTGGAACCTGGGCCTCGTTTCGCAGCAAACCACGCTTATCTTTTTCCCATCCTTCTTCGCCCTCTTCAGTATGCCAGTGACCGTGCTGGAGTGGCAGTGCGTCACCACCATCCCCTTCTCCGGGAGCAGCATCGCGCCGAACTCCGCGATGTTAGCCATTGCGGCATCCATCCTGCACAGGTACTCCTCTTCGTCCCTAATGACCTTCCTCTTTATCGCTTCCACGGACGCGGCCGGCCTCCCCGCAATTTCAGAGATGGCGAAATCAACGGACTCCCTCATCATGTTCCTGAGCATGGGCTCGGTTGGCCTCACGTGCATAATCTTCCCGCGCGCCCTTCTCAACTCTTCAATGAGCTGTTCCTTCGTCTTCGCCTTTGAATCCTCAACCGTCCAGATGATTGCGCATATCCCCGCCTTTGCGACGTTCCTCGCTCCCTGCACCTTGAGCGCCTTTATGTCCTTCAGCAGTTTGTCAACCCTGTTCATGTCAGCACCCAGTTCCCAGCACCAGCCTTAACCATCATCCCACTCCGCCATAATCCAATCTTGTTTTTCCAAGATAAACACCAGGCTTCTCAGTCACCCGCCCGATTGCCTGCGCCTTCACGCCGTTCTTCTTCGCAATCCCGATTATCCTGCCCTCATCTTTTTCAGGGACCGCGACAACCATGCCCATCCCCATGTTGAACGTCCTATACATCTCCATCTCGTCGTCAACGTGCTCCCATAGCTCCATGAATATCTTCCCGGGCTTCATCGGCTCTTCAATCAAAAATCCGTATTTCTTATTCAATCTCATGAGCTTGGAAAAAGCCCCGCCGGTTATGTGCGCAAGCCCGTGCACCTCGCATGTGTGGAGCATCTCCATCACCGGCTTCACGTAGATTTTCGTGGGCGTGAGCATCGCCTCGCCCCATTTATCCATATCCAAAACCTTCCGCGCAAGGGAATACCCATTTGAATGCAATCCAGAGCTTTCCAGCCCGATGAGCACGTCCCCCTTCCTTATCGCATCCCCGGTCGTGTATTTCTCCACCTTCCCCAAAACCGTGAAAGCCAAATCAAATGGCCTCTCCCCGCCCTTTATCACATCCTTCATTATGGCGGTCTCGCCGCCCACGATCTTGATTTCACTTTCCCTGGCCCCTGCGACCAATCCTTTCATGATTTCCGTAATCAGGTATTCGTCCTCTTCCGCCACTGCCAGATAATCCACGCCAGCGAGGGGCCGCGCACCCACGCAAATGATATCATTTACATTCATCGCAATCGCGTCTATCCCGACCGTGTCGTATTTCCCGACCGCCTGCGCCACGAGCACCTTCGTGCCCACGCCGTCCGTGTGCATCGCGAGCCGCTCGTTCCCGACGTTTATTATGCCGGCATAATGCCCGACAAGCGCATTTTTATCCCCGGCAAAAATAGCCGCGTTTATCGCCGCCTGTATGCCGCGCACTTTCTTTATGTCAACGCTGTACCCTACTCCCATGCCCCGGTTTCGGGAGTAATGTATATAAAGATAAGGTAGTCGTGCCGGCAACAGCCGGCAAAGGCGGCACCCAGCACAATCCTGCATGCGCCCTGCCGCACCTGGCACCCAGCCGCCACCCTCATCCAATCAGCGCATTGAACAGCAGCCCCACAACCACAAATGAAACGGCGAGTATCCCAGCAAACACCGCAATCAATTTTGGCTTCAATACCTTCCTCAGAATAATCATCTCCGGGAGGGAAAGCGCGGTTATGCTCATCATGAGCGCAAGCGCGGTGCCCATCGCCATCCCCTTCGCCATAAGCGCCTGCACTATGGGGATTGTTCCCGCCGCATTGGAATACAAGGGAACCCCAATCAAAACCGCAATCGGCACAGCAAGCGGATTGTCCTTTCCCGCAATCTCCGCGAGGAATCCCATCGGCACAAATCCGTGTATAAGCGCCCCAAGCCCCACGCCCAATATGATGTAAGGCCCGACCTTCCCCACGATGCCGAGCATCTGGCATTTCGCAAATTCCACCCTCTCCGCCCAGGTGAATCTCTTATCCTTAGTTTTGCCCAGGGTGCTCGCATACACAAACCCCTCCACTTCTTTTTCCAGCCCCAGCCTCCCGATAAGGATGCCAGCAAAAACCGCAATAAACAATCCCGTCCCGGCATAAAGGAGCGCCACCTCCCATCCAAAAAGCCCTAAAAGCATCGCGAGCGCAATCTCATTTACAAGAGGCGCGGAAATCAAAAATGAAAACGTAACCCCCAGCGGAACGCCCGCCTCCACAAACCCGATGAATAGAGGCACCGCGGAGCATGAGCAAAAAGGCGTTGGCACCCCGAGGAGCGCGGCAAGCACGTTCCCCACGCCCTCCTTCCTTCCCCCCAGCCATTTCCTTACTTTCTTAGGAGTAACAAACGTGCGTATTATGCCCACAAGGAAAGTCATAACCGCAAGGAGCAGGAATACCTTTATCACGTCCGCTATGAAGAACTCAAGGGCGTCAGCCGCCGCCCCGGCACCCATGCCCAGAAGGGAATAAACAACCCAGCCCGCAAACTCCTCCAGCATAAATGTCACCATCTCCTTATCGCGTCCAGTATTCTCTTCCCCTTTTCAGAAATGGAGTAAATCCTCATCTTCCCGTCCCTGCGCATGCGCACCAGCCCCGCATCCAGCAGCACGGACAAATGCTGCGAAACCGCGGGCTGCGTCTTGCCCACGAGTGCGGGCAACTTGCACGCGCAAATCTCCTTCCGCGCAACCCTTTCCAGAATGCGCATCCGGGTTTCGTCCGCCAGCGCCTTCAATATCCCAATTTTCACATATAAGTATCTACTTATATGTTCTTAAACCCGCCTCCCCAAGCCCCGCCCAAGCGTTTTTAACCTTCTCTTACCCAATCCACCATATGAAGGGGGAGATGTCCGGGCAGCTGGTCAACGTTTTCACCCGCGAGACATACCCCGCAAAAATAGAATGGGAGGACGGCATCTTCACCAGCATAGAGGAGCTCGGGCACGCCCCGGAGCATTTCATAATACCCGGATTGATTGACGCGCACATACACATGGAAAGCTCCTTCCTCTGCCCCTCCCGCTTCGCGGAGCTCGTCGTCCCGCGCGGCACGTGCGCCACCATCACGGACCCGCACGAGATGGCGAACGTGTGCGGCCTCGCCGGAATCAATTACATGCTCAGGGACTCCGCGCGCATCCCGCTCAAGTGCTTCTTCACCGCGCCATCCTGCGTCCCCTCAACGCAGTACGAGACCTCCGGCGCATCCATCGGCCCCAAGCAGATAGACGAGCTGATGAGGGACAAGAGGGTCGTGGCGCTAGGCGAGGTGATGAACTACCCCGCAGTCATCAGGAGGGAGAAGAGGATGATGGCGAAGATTGCCGTCGCAAAAAAGTACGGCAAGCCCATAGACGGCCACGCCCCGCTCCTAACCGGGAGCGACCTGCGCAAATACATATCCGCCGGCATCTCCACGGACCACGAATGCACGAAGCTCTCGGAGGCGAACGAGAAGGCCCGCCTGGGGATGATAATACACGTGCGGGAAAGCTCCGCGGCCAAGGACCTGAAAGAGCTCTCCCACTGCAAAGGCATAAAGTGCCTGGTGAGCGACGACCTGGAACCGGACACCCTGCTCAAGCACGGGCACATGGACCGCATCCTCCGCCTCGCGGTGGAGAACGGCATAGACCCGGTGGAGGCGATAAGGATGTGCAGCCTGCACCCCTCCCGCCACTACGGGCTCGGGATGGACGGCATCGCCCCCCGCTTCCCAGCAAATTTCGCGGTGTGCGACAACCTGCGTTTTTTCAACATGCGGCTCGTCTTCATTGACGGCAAGGTCGTGGCGGACAACGGCAAGCCCCTCTTCCGCGTGAGGCCCGCCAGGCCCGTGAACAACTTCCATTGCACGAAAAAGAAACAGGATGATTTTGCCATACGCCTCCACAAGAAATGCTGGAGGGTGAACGCGCTGGGCGCGAAGGACGCGGGGATACACACGCAGAAGATGCTGCTCACGCAGGCGCAGGCGGCGAAGGCGAACATCATAACCATAGTTGAAAGGTACGGCCACGGCCGCATAGGGAAGGCGCATTCCGTGGGCTTCAACATAAGGGACGGCGCCTTCGGGCTTTCCGTCTCGCACGACAGCCACAACATAATCGCGGTGGGCAGCTCGCCCGAGCCCATCTGCCAGGTGGTAAATAAGATAATAGACATGAAGGGCGGCATAGCCGTCCTTTCCAAAGGGAGGATGCACACGCTCGCCCTTCCGGTGGGGGGATTGATGAGCGACCAGCCGGCGGAGGGGGTCGCCCGCAAGATAGACGAATTGGAGGAGGAGATAAGGAAATTGGGCTGCACCTTCAGGCACCCCATGGGAACGCTCTCCTTCATGGGGCTCCTCGTAATCCCGGAGATAAAGATGAGCGACAGGGGGCTCTTTGACGCGCAGAATTTTGAGTTCATGCACTCCTGCGTGGAGCTGTAGCGGCGCCCTGCAACCTGCACCCGGCAACCAGTTAAGATTAAAAACACTTTACCGTCTATTTATCCTTTACCCGCCGTAGCTCAACGGCAGAGCGATCGGCTGTAGCTTGTTTCTCTACGAAAGTAGAAACCGATAGGTTGCTGGTTCAAATCCGGCCGGCGGGATGTTTTTTGCATACTACCTGCAATGTTGGCTCATTTCCAAGGTTTCCGCATCTCTGCGGAGATGGCTGGCAGAAATCCGCTTCTCTGCTGAGAAGACTGGCGAAGTCCTGCTGGACTTCACCACCTGCTGGTTTCCGCCATCCTGTTTTCAGTTTCCGGTTTCCAGCAAATATAAAAACCATGGCTCTGGAATGGATGCATGAGGGAAGAAATACTCTGGTGGCTGAAGCAGGGGGAGGCGGATTTCCGCGCCTCAAAGAACTCCTTCGCCAGCAAGGACTACCACGCTAGCGTGTTTTCGGCACACCAGGCGGTTGAGAAATGCCTGAAGGCGCTCTACATCCAGAGGGAAAACACGGCGTCGCTAAGGACGCACAACCTCATAGAGCTTGGGAAACTGCTGAAAGTGCCTCCGCTGACGTTGAATTTCCTTGCAAAGCTCTCTCCGGAATATTCCCTTTCGCGTTATCCGGATGCGTCTTATGGGATTCCAGCAGAGAGGTATACGCCGGACATCGCCAGGGAATACCTGGAAGGCGCGGAAAAGGTGCTCGCATGGGTGCAATCTCAGATAAAAAAGTGATTTCCTTTATCTCGCGGGTGAAAAAAGCATTTGCCGCAAAAGTCATACTGTTCGGCTCCCGCGCAAGGGGGGAGCAGCTTAAGGAGAGCGACTACGACCTCCTGGTCATCTCAGAAAAGTTTGAGGGCGTTCCCCTTCGGGAGCGGCTGCAAGGGCTCTACAAAATGATGATAAATGCGCCGTTCAACGCCGACATACTCGCGCTCACCCCCAAGGAATTTGAAGTGCTTTCCCATAAATTGACGATTTACAGCGAGATACGGAAAACGGGAGTGTATGCCTAAATCCCCCGGAGGAAAAAGTCTTCTTTTTCTGGTTTCCGCAGTAATGATAATGGTAATATCCGCAATCGGAATCGGCTTGCTCCAGAACCAAAATTCTACTCTGCAATCCAATCCCGTTCCCGAGGGTTGCGGCCTCCTCAGGATTTACGTAATCAACGTGAGCCAGGCGGACTCAATCCTCATAATCACTCCGCAGAACAAAACAATCCTCATAGACGCGGGCTCCAAGATGAAGCCCAACTCATCTTCAAACGCTGTCGCATTCCTCCGCCAAATGAACATCTCCCGCATAGACCACCTCATCGCCTCCCACTACCATGAGGACCACATCGGGGGGATGCCCGCAATCTTCAACGCTTTTGAAATTGGAAAAGTTTATGACAATGGAAACTGCGGCAACTATTCCAGCGGGGTGCAGAGGGATTTCCAGCTGTATGCATCCAGATCTGAATTCATCCACGTCTCGCAGGACACTCCCCTGCAAATAGATTCCTGCCTCTCCGAATCAAAATTAATCACTCCGTATTCCCTGCCCGGAAAATGCTTCAATTCCCGCAGCGATTCTTCCAATGAGAATGATAATTCTGTCCTTCTCCGCATAGTTTATGGGAACACCTCCTTCCTCTTCACCGGGGATTGCGAGGAAAAATGCGAAGAGGAGCTATTGGGCAAGGGAGAAAATATCCATTCCGATTTCCTCAAGGTGGGCCACCACGGCAGCGCAACCTCCTCCTCTCCCCAGTTCCTCTCCGCAGTAAATGCACAATACTACGCAATCTCCACGGACAATGTCCGCAGCATCACAGACAGGTATTTCCATCCAAGGCAAGCCCCGCTCGGAAACATTTATGCGAGAGGGGCAGATGCAAATTCCCTCTTCCGCACAGACCTGAACGGAAACATCGCAATAGTCTCTGATGGAAAAGCAATAAGTGCAAGCGCGGACGCCTTTTCTCCATTGTGCGAACTCTTCAGCGGCTACTCCTCGTCCAACGTTTCTTCCTATGCGCCAATCCCCGCCCTTGCCGGAAGGTGCGGCTAGCAGGCCATCAACCGGTGTCCCCCATCCGGCCCCGGCCCTTTCCCTCTGAAAACCCCGCCCTTTTATAAACCTTTTTTCCCCAACCTTCTCCAATGTTCAAAAAAATAATCCCTGCACTCATACTGCTGTCATTAGTGTTCTCCATAGATGTGACAATGTATTACGGGGTGGGCTGCCCCCATTGCGCGAGGACGGAAGCCCTTTTCGGGGAAATAGGCGCGCAGTACAACCTCAGCATAACCCAGAAGGAAATCTACCAGGATTCGGCAAACCGCGCGGAGATGTTCGCCGTGTATGAAAGGTTCAGCCAGGACCCGGCAAGGGGCGGCGTCCCAACAATCCTGGTGGAGAACACCACGATGATTATAGGGGAATTGGAAAAATACCAGTGGGAGACGCTCTTCACGATATGCCAGAACAGCTCCTGCCCCACCGGCGTATACACAAAATCAACAATAGACTCCGTCAGCCCCCTCCACGAGCAGGACCCGACAACCCAGCTCACCTGGGGAGTCCTCATAGGCGCCGCACTCGTTGATTCCATAAACCCCTGCACGCTCGCAGTGATGACGATGCTTCTGGGCCTGGTCCTCATTTCCAAGGGAAGGAACAGGATGCTCCTTTCCGGAGTGGTCTTCTTCTCGGTCATCTACATAATGTATTTCCTTTTCGGGCTGGGAATCCTGCAGGCGCTGGGAACGCCCTGGATAACCGACCTCTTCTTCAAGGTGGTGACCGTGGGCGCATTCGTCCTCGCCGCGCTGGAAATAAACGCATACCTCAATTACAAGCCCGGATTCCTCGCGGTGGAGATGCCCGTGTTCCTCCGCCCTTATGCCAATAAGGCGATTGAGAACGCCACCTCGCTCCCCGGCGTGGCGGTGGCAGCCCTTTTCTGCTCCATCTTCCTCCTCCCCTGCTCCTCGGGCCCGTACCTGATGGTGCTGGCAATGGTCTCCCAGGCGGTCACGATGCAGACCCTGACCTATCTATTGGTCTATAACCTGGTGTTCATCCTGCCGATGATAATCATAACGGTAGCGGTGTATTTCGGCTATGCGACCGTGGAGCAGATTGGGGACGCGAAGGACAAGTACATAAGGCAGATACACCTGGTTTCCGGGATAATCCTGTTCCTGCTGTTCCTGTTCATGCTGAACGAATGGATGCACTTCCTCTGATACAAAAATCTTTGTTTATATTTTGTATCGTCAGGGCCTTACCCACTCCCATCCCTGCAGCTGCGGCCCGACCACCAGCAGGTTATGGGTGAAAGTCCCATAGTCGCCTGCGGTCCATACTTCCGAATATGTGCCCGTCCTGGTCGTAATCGGGAAATACACATAGCAGAGCGTGCCATGCAGGGTCGCCTCGTTTATGACGGCCGCCACGTAGGCGCGGTCGTGCGTCCACAGCTCCGCCACCCCGGTATTATATGCATTTATGAACCTTGAACTGCCGCTCGGCGGCGTGACGTTCAGCACCAGGTATGCGCGTACGTCCTGGAGCGTGGCGTCATATTCCCCCGGGCCGCCATCCAGCACCCCCATTATCCCAAGGTTCCTGCATGGGACCAGCGTGACCGCGGTATTCAGGTTCGTGGGCGTCAGATCCACAATCAGCTCCTGCCCGTTGAGCGCATTGGTCATCGCCCCCCTTGCGCATGCAAGGGCGGACACGTCCAGGTATGGGGAGAGCATAACCCTCTTGCCCACAACCCTCCTCACCGGAACCACGGCCTCGCATTCCGGGCTTCCCTCCAGCCGGGTGACCTCGGTTGAAACGGTCACGACCTGGGAGCTGCCGCACACGGGTTCGGGGCCGGTGGATGTGGCCGGCTCAATCGTTACGCTTCTCGTGCACTCGGGCGCATCCGCTTCGGTGCCGGAATCCTCTGCCTCTTCCCCATCACTGGCTTCTGATTCTGGAACATCTACAACGTCCGGAACCTCTTCCACATCCGGGGCATCAACAACATCTTCGGGGGTGTCCGGAACATCCTCCACTTCGGGCGCATCAGGCACGTCCTCCACATCTTCAACGCCCCCATCCTCCTCAGGGGCGGCATCCTCCACTGTCCCCTCATCCGGCGTTTCCACATCCTCGGCCGGGGAAACGTCCTCTGCCGCGCCATCATCTTCACTAACGTCCGCATCCGGCTCCATGTCCGCGGCAACATCCGCGTCCTGCTCCGCATCAACATCCGGCTCATCGAAAGCTATTCCGCCGCATGCAATGGCGACAGCGAGCTCAAGCGCTACGGCAATGGGGACGAACAGCCCTCCCCTCTTCACAAAACCCGCGGGGGCTTCAACCCGCTCAACCTCCTCCCTTAAGGTTCCAGCCATTTTCTCGGTAGAATCGGCAATGCCCTTCTGCCCAACCATCCTCATCCTCGTTGCCTCAAGGAGTTTTGCATGCCTTTCCCTCGCCCTCCTCTCGTGCCTGTTCTTCGGAACGGAAGAATGCAAATCCTTTCCCGCCTCAAACCTTTTCCTTGCAAGTACCCTAATATCATTCGTCATGTTGTTATATACGGTCTTTAATGTTTAAAAACCTTCCCTAACCCACCAAACTCAAAAAACGCAATCTTTAAATATATTCACTTACTGAATTATTCAGTAGGTGAATGCTATGAGATTTATCAACCGCGAAGCGGAACTGAAGGAACTCAGGGAGATAGAGGAACTGTCAAGGAAGAAGCTTTTCGTAATCGCAATCTACGGCCTCAGGAGGGTCGGCAAGACCAGGCTCATCCTGGAATTCCTGAAGGGCAGGGGGATGTATTTTTTCGTAAACAAGAACAAGTCATCAGCCGACCTGCTCGGCGAGTACCAGCAGATACTCAGGATGAACGGGGTGCTGGGGGAGCTGGAAACTGTGGATTCCTGGGACAAATTCTTCCAGGCGGTCATGGCGAGGAAGACGCCCCCCATGGTGTTTGACGAGTTCCAGAACTTCGGTTCCGTGGAGCCTTCCGTATTCGGGATGATGCAGAAGGGCATAGACCTTAATGAGGATGAGCCGGGCCTCATAATCCTTTCCGGTTCGCTTATCGGCCTCATGAAAAAGCTTTTCGAGGATTCCGGGGAACCGTTGTATGGGAGGATAAAAAAGGGCAGGAAGCTGGAGCCGCTTTCCCTCAAGTCCTGCCTGGAGATTGGGAAGGAGCTGAAGCTGGGGAAAAAGGACCTTATGGAAGCCTATTTTGTGTTCGGGGGCTATCCAAAGTATTATGTGGCCATTGAGGATTTCGGGCTCCGGGGCAGGACTTCGGAAGAAATCCTGCAGGGCCTGCTCCTTGCCAAGGACGCGCCTCTTGAGGACGAGGCCAACAGCATAATCTCGCAGGAATTCGGCGCCAGGGGCGGGACATACTACTCCATTCTTGAGGCGATAGCCATGGGCAACAACACGCTCTCCGGCATCGCGGGCTATCTGAACACGCCCATGACCTCCATAACGCGCCAGGTCAGGGAACTGAAGGAACATTTCGAATTGATAGAAGTGGAGTCCCCATATATCGGCAAGCGCGGCATCTACCGCATCAGGCATCCTCTCCTGGAGTTCTGGTTCTCGCACATATACAGGAACTATTCGGACTATGCTGCGCGCAATCCGGAATTCATGAAGAAACTGGAGGGTGGGCTTAATTCCGCATACGGGCGCGCTTTTGAGAGGGTCGCGCTGGAATTCGTGGCGTCCAGGCTCGGGCTGGAGAGGGTGGGGCGGCAGTGGGGAAAGATCGCCGGTGCGCAAAAGGGCGAGAACGCCTACGAGATTGACATAATGGGCGAAAAGGCCGGGGAGAAGTATGCATTTGAATGCAAATGGAGGGATATGGGCTATTCCGAAGCCATGCAGGCCATCAAGGGGCTTGATGAGAAAACAAAGCATGTGGGCATTCCGGGGAAGGCAAGGCTTGGGATTGTGGCGATGAAGCTGCATGAAAAGGAGCGGCTCCGGTCCGGTGGCTATCTGGCTTATGACCTGGATGATTTCTGATTGCCGAAAGCCTTATTAGGATGCGCGAAGGCATATTATAGGTGGCGAATATGGCATCCAAAAAGCCAGAACTCAAAGCTCATGGCGAACCGCACGCTCCAGAGCCACAAACCCCTGAAAAGAAAGGCAAGCCGTTTGCCCGTGGCAAGGGGGCGGTGGACGAAGGGAGGAGAGGCTTCCTTCGCTCAGTTTCAGGAAGGCACGGGGCCGAAAGAAACGAAACTACTGAAGAGCAGCCCTCGGGCCGCGCAGACATGGGAAGGAGAAAGTTCCTTGGCATTGTTGCCGGAGGGGCGGCTGCGGCTGCCTTGGGCATAAAAGGAAAGAAGGCGCGGGCTGATGAAACTGCTGAGGCGACAAGGGTTGCTTCTGCGGAAACCCCCAATGCGAGGGGGCACGCGGAGCCTTCTGTTGGAGGTGTACCCGGGCAAGCATCTCTGAACGGCAGATCTGTTGAGATAACTAACACAGAACCGATTCCGGTTTCTTCTGAAGAATTTAAACGGGATTATGCATATATGTTTGATAATAGAAATGCAACTGTTGTGGTTCTCCCCACGCCGGGTACACATACGTACGACGCAATGGATACAACTGTGGGTGATTGGGAGATAAGAATTGTGCGCGATGTAGGGAGCTCGCAGTGCATCTATCTGAAAAATTCTGCCTTGAACTATGAAACAGAATTAGATGGGTTGGACGGCGGAAAGGCAGTCTTGCTTCCCTTTCCTGAAAGTGAATACGCTAAAGGTCCGATGCTTGCCATAGTATTTTCTTATATGTCAGTGATGTATTTCTATAATAAAGTCACGCAGGAAGTTACAGTAGATATTGTTTCACACCAAAACTTCTTTGGAGCACCCCCCAGGATAGGAACGGATGTATTCCAGAATGAGCCATACATTGTTCTCGCTCCGGACGGCTCTTTGACTTCCGATAGCGATATGAAACCTGGAACGCGCTTCCTACAATATGCTCTGCTTGCGACTACAATGAGCAGAAATGGCGGCGGCCCCGCACCCTCTGGAGCTATATTTGAAAGGAGAGATTAGATGCCAGTACCAGTAGGAGAACAGAACTCTTCTAAGTTATCCCCAGAAGTAAAAGCCAAGTTAGAAACTCTCCAAGCAACTCTTGGTCCCCAAACCCTCACCGAAGCCCTCGGAACTCCGGCAGCAGAAAGAACACTAGAAACGGCACTTACAAACAATGATTCACAAACAATCCAAGGACTTAGAAGATATGTAGAACTCTCAAGGCTTCCGCTCACAGACGCCCAAGAAGGTTTAATGGCAGGCGCACGCCTGCAACTGGAAAATGAAAACAATTCGGGCTTCCAAGAAGGCGTGGCAGCGGTCTCTGCATTCAATTCCGAAGTGTTCCGGTCCGCAACGGAGGGCATGTCCGTTAATATGCAGATGAAGTTCGCGCAGTTCTGGGTGGACAATGTCAACTTTGACAATTACGCCCAGTTGTCCTACGACAGGCAACTGCAAACCGCTTCCCAGGTGCTTAATTCTTTCAACACACAAGAGGGGACAGGTTGGGCTCAAACCCAGATAACTAATATAGCCGCCGCCATGGTAACCACAATAGCCGGGGAACTCAGGGGCGCGGACCTGAAAACTATGCAGGAGGTATGGGCGGCAAGGAACATGGACGAGTTGCGCGCAGCCGCCACATACCTGTCCTTCGCAGAGGGAAATGCGCTTACCGCCTTCGTTGAAAGCTCTGATGCCGGCTCTGCTTCGGATGCCGCAACAGTGGCGGCAGAGCAGGTGATTCTGGGAATGCTGGACATCCTCCGCCAAGACCAAGAATTATCAAAAGACCAAAAGGAAAAGCTAGACAAGATAATAGAGGAAGAGGAGGAAAAGAAGGAAGAAGAGAAAGAAAGGCGTGAGGAGCATGACTGAAAGCAGGTTCTCTTTGATTGCGGACGCGGTGCCGGGCGGGTTCTTCGCCAGCGTGGGCTACTCAGGCGACTCAAAAATCCTTGGAGAGATGCTCACAGGAGTGAGGAAATACGACGCAAAGAGGATAAAAAGAATCTTCGCAGAAAACCCTAATCTTGCAAGGAAAGCAGCCAACTTTTTCATAAACGCCGCGGATGGGAAGTTCAGGGGCATATAAAAGAAGGGTTCCGTTGTCCTCCTGAGGATTACTGCTCTTTTATAAGCGCAGAATCACCGTGCCACCCATGGCACCTACGGAAAGAACGGAGAGAATTCTGGTGATTTCCGCCCACACGCCTGCGAAGAAGGCGCCTTTTTCCGAGCGGCATCCCCTGATTGCCGGATTTGGAAGGGGCATCGCCGCAGGCATCTTTGTGCTCGGTGCATCCTGCATGTTGATGGAAAGGCCCCCGCAAGCGGCAAGGGTGCCTTCCGGCCTGATGCCCGCATTCAGGAATCCGGAACCGCAGAGGGGGTTGCCTCCCGTTGAGAGCAGGGCGCCCCGCGCCCCTGCCGGCGTCATAGTAGTGCCTGTAGCCGCTCCAGTCCCTGCCAACCCGCTGGCGTTCCGTCCATCGGTTCCTACCATAGAGTCCCCCGGGGTTAATTTGATGCTGGATGTTTCTGGCCCGGCTCCGGCCCAGGTGGCGCCTTTCATCCCCATCTATGGCGATGGCTCATTCTCGATAGGCATAGGTGTCCAGGGCAACCCGCAGAGCATAGACCACAGCCCGAACCCCGAGCCGGGTCCGTGGTCGGTCGGTCCGATGGGCACGTTTGACATTTCGGACCGCTGAGCAAAATCCGCAACTCTTTATTCCTTTTTCTTCTCTCCAGCGGAAAACCTACACTTAAAGGAAAGGAAGAAACAATAGAGTAAGAGAACCTAAGGCCTTACCCACTCCCATCCCTGCAACTGCGTCCCATCACCGGACAGCACCGGGTTGAACGTGAAGGTTCCCCCATCCACAGTCCAGACCTCCCCGAAGCCGGCGGTCCTTGTGTTTATCGGGGCGTACACATAACATAGTGATGTGTGCCACGTAGCGAAATCTATGTCAAACGCAACATATCCGCGGTCGCCTGTCCATACTTCCGCGACTCCGGTATCGCGTGGGCTCAAGAGTCTAGAGGATCCACTGGGGGGTCTCACCCGCAACGTTATCTCATATGGCCATGGAACATCCTGAAATTCAGCATCATATTCCGCAACCCCTCCATCCAGTACCCCACCTGTGCTCATATTGAACTGGCACGGCACAACCGTAATCGCCGTATTGAAATCCGTAGGCGTCAAATCCACAA
>JAGVON010000107.1 GCA_020052735.1 archaeon
ACCACTCCCAGCTCCTTTCCAACTTTTTCAATTTTCTCCAGCGCGAAGTCCAAATCCTCTTTCTTGTGCGCCGCATTAATCATCATCCTTATGCGCGCCTTGTCCCTCGCAACCATCGGGAACACTATGGGCAGGGCGAACACCCCCTCCTCAAACAGCCGCTTGCTCATCTGCTGCGCCTTCCCGGAATCATAAGTCATAAGGGGCGTAATCGGCGTCTCGCTAGCCCCGGTATCAAAGCCCATCTTCTTCACCTTCTTCTTGAAATATTTGGTGTTCCTCCACAGCTTCCTCACCAACTTGCCATCTTTCTCCAATAATTCCAGGGAAGCCAGGCACGCCGCCGCAACCGCGGGCGGATGCGAGCCGGTAAGCAGCCACGTCCTGGATTTGTTCAGGAGGAATTTCTTGGAAACGGAGGAGCATGCAATCAATCCCCCCATCACCCCAAACGCCTTGGAGAAGGTCCCCATCTCAAAGTCAACGCGCCCCTCCAATTTGAAGTGGTTCACTATCCCCCTGCCGTTCTCCCCGAGCACGCCATCCCCGTGCGCGTCATCCACATAGGTGACCGCATCATACTGTTCCGCCAATTCCACTATCTTAGGGAGGGGCGCGATATCCCCGTCCATTGAAAATACCCCGTCCGTGATTATCACTATCCTCCCCGGGTTCTTCGCCTTCGCCTCCTTCAATCTCGCCTCCAGTTCGCCCATGTCCTTGTGCTTGTATATCATCTTCTCCGCTTTCCCCAGCCGGACCCCGTCTATTATGCTCCCGTGGTTCAGCTCGTCCGAAATCACAACGTCCCCCTGCCTCAGCAACGCAGGAATCGCCCCGCTGTTCGCGGTGAATCCCGTATTGTAGTAAAGCGCGGCCTCGGAATGCTTGAATTTCGCGATAGTTTCTTCTAATTTCAGGTGCAAATCCATCGTGCCCGCAATCGGGCGCACGCTCCCGCTCCCGGCCCCGTATTTCCGAACCGCGTCTATGGCCGCCTTCCTCAGCGCCCTGTGGTTGGAGAGCCCCAGGTAGTTGTTGGAGCAGAGCATCACCACGTCCTTCCCATCCACAAGCGCCCTCCCTGCGCTCGGCCCATTAAGGGTCCGTGGGTTCCAGAGCAGGTTCTGCTTCTCCAGTTCCGCAATCTCCGCGCCCAGTTCATTCTGAAGCTTTGTGTTCATAGGGCAGGATTTCCCATGTTTCTTTTTAACCCTAACTGCCCTCCTTACGTCGCCTGCCGGACTTTTTTGTGAAACCATTTTAATCCTGCCCCCCCATCTCCTCCCAAGGCTTGGTCTTATGGCTGGAAACATGCGTGCAATCTGGAAGATGGAGCAGAAGGAAGGCTTGCTTGTGGGGGAGGCGGAAATCCCCAAAATAAAGGACGACGAGGTGCTCATAAAGGTAAAAGCCACCTCCATCTGCGGCACGGACCGCCACATCTACAAATGGGACGGCTGGGCGCAGAAGCGGATTGGCTCCCGTGTCCCCTACATCTTCGGGCACGAGGTTTCCGGTGAAATAGTGGAGATGGGGAAAGCGGTAAAGGGATTGGAAATGGGCGACCACGTCTCCGCCGAGACGCACATCTCCTGCGGCTATTGCTACCAGTGCAAAACCGGGCAGGAGCACATCTGCAAGAATGTAAAGATTTTAGGGGTGGATACAAACGGGACTTTTGCAGAGTACTTCGCCCTTCCCTACAGGAACGCTTGGAAGAACGACAAAAACATCCCCCACTGGGTCGCAACCGCGCAGGAGCCCCTGGGCAACGCAGTGCACACCGTATTCGCGGGGGAAGTCGCGGGAAAAACCGTTTTCATCTCCGGGCTCGGCCCCATAGGCGTATGCGCCGTTGCATTGTGCAAGGCGGCGGGGGCGGATAAGGTAATCGCCTCCGGAACCAATGAATTCAGGCAGAAGTTCGCAAAGGATTTCGGCGCGGACATCCTCCTGAACCCCAAGGAGCAGAATGTGCGGAAAGAAGTGATGGACGCCACCAACGGGGAAGGCGTGGACGTGTTCCTGGAGATGGCCGGGGCGCCCCAGTCCCTCAACGACGGGCTCGCGGTAACTAAAGCAGGGGGAAGAGTATCCATCCTCGGAGTTTTCCCAAAGCCCTTTGAGGTGGACGTCTCCACGGACATAGTGTTCCGGGGCATAACCCTCCACGGCATAAACGGGAGGAGGATGTTTGACACCTGGTACAAGTCCGCGTCCTTCCTGCGCTCTGGCGCGGTAAAACTGGAAAAGCTCGTGACCCACCGCTTCAAATTGGATGAGATAGAAAAGGGATTTGAAGCGCTGGAGAGGAAGGAAGCGATGAAGATAGTGCTGGAGCCCTAGGGCACGACGGGCCGAAAATGCGCGGAAGGAAGCCCAAGGCCTAGCCCGTGGAATGTGTTAGCGCGTCCCACTGCCCGCCCAGCAGGAAATCCTTCAGCACGTCGTCCGCAATCGCATCCACATAATTTGAATTCTTAAGCAGCTCCAGCACGCGCGCGTTCTCCCTCTGCTCAGGTGGCAGGTACCTGTATCCGCTCTCAATCACCAGCCCTGAACCATCGTTGCACGTGCGCACCACCGCCTCCATGCCAGCCTTCTTTTCCACAAGCCACCGCACAATTTCCTCAGCGGTCGGTTTCCTGTCCGCCGCCTTTATCGCCGCCGCGGCTTCCTCCCCAAGCACTATTTTCGTATACCCCATGTTCATTATCTCCCCGCCCGAAACGTACTTCCCGCCAACAAGGATGGGGCGCGTCACATGGTCGTCCCCATCATACATCTCTCCAATCCTGTATTTACCGTGCATCATCGCGGCATATGCCATCATCACGGTGTTCGCATCCTGCCGCGTCACAGGCTCGCCTTTGTGCAGCGCATTGTAGTACGCAAGCGCTTCGGCAATCGTGGGCCGCAGGGCGTTCCAGTCCTCCCCTTTGGTGGGCATCGCATCCCCCGAAAGCGTTGGGTTGAAGCAGCCGATTGCCTGCGCGTGCATGGCCAAATCCTCCGCATCGCGGAGCGGAAGCCCGCCGTGGACCGTAGCGGTCATCAATCCCACATCGTATATGGGGAGCGACTTTGAATTGTAGTTGAAGGGGTGCGCAATCCCCACGGCAACCAATTTCATCCTCTGCAAGGTGTCCAGCACCTTCCTCATCGCCCCGAACCCCATGCCAAGGAAGTAGGACCGCATGTCCGAATTCGGGTCCCTCTTCGCCAGTATCTCCTCCGCGAAAATCTCCCGTGCCTCCCTGTTCGCCGGCCAGACGCACACATGCTGGCCGTTCGGAACCCTCTCCGTGAGGGGCATCGTAAGCTCCGTCCCTGAAACCTTCACTATCCCCAAGCCCGCCTCCACAACCTTCAGGAACCTCAGCCAGTCGTGCCCAATCCTCATCTTCAGCATGAGGTGCCTGGGAAGGAGCGTCTCCATCGCATTGTGCGGGGTGCTCATGTCAAAATCAATGTGGCACAGCTGCATCATCCGCACCGAGTCCTGGAACCGGGACGCCCCGTCGTCCTGCATCTGTATCCCGGCAACATACCCCCAGTGGTGGTGCGTGACCGCCCTGTACTCGTCCAGCGGCTTCTTCGCGGCGCATTCCAGTATCGCCTTCGCGACCCTCGCCGCCATCCCTTCCAAATCCTGCCCTGTGAACACAAACTTCCGGTATATCTGGTCCCACCTTGCGCCCGGAGGCGGCGAAGGGTCCGTGAAGAACACCTGCACCCCGTCCGAATCCTGTTTTGCAAACACAAAAAAATTAGACGCCCTCCCGGCAAGCCCACGGTTGAATACGAACTCCCCGCCGACAATCAGGGGGAAATTCCACCTCTTTTCCCATCCGCAGTCCCCAGGTATTTTTTTCTCTATGTCCCTCTCCATAACCAGCCCGAACCCGAAAGGTATCAGGTGCTGATAGAGCGCGGTCAGGAAGTCCATGTTTTCCTTCCTTCTCAAAGTGGCGCCGTTCAACGCCGTCTTAGGCATGCCAGTCGCTCCCGCTTCGCCCGGCTTGCGTAGTTCCTTGTTTTCCGGTGGCATAATACTATTTCTATTATAACATATTAAAACCCACCCGCACCCCCCCATTCACCCTCCGCCCCTCTCCCATGGCTCTTTCCTTGCAACGGGGCGTCGGCCGAATCCCCAAGCTATTTAATCCTAATCTAACATTCATCCCCCATGCTTTTGCTTGCGAGAGGAGAAAGGTTCAACGCGAATTTCTTTTACCATTCCGGGGTGGACATAGATAATTCATTCTTCCTGAAGGATGGGGACGAGCGCACCCTCCTGGTTTCCCGCATGAACTCCGACTACGCGGAGGAAAAGTTCAAGGGGGAGGTAATCCCCTTCACAAAGGACCCGCTCAAGGAATTGGAGGGATTATGCCGCGGAAAAAAGGTGGAGATGGACTTCCGCAGCATCACCGCGCATTTCTACGAAAAGATGTGCGGCTTCTCCAAGCCCGCGGACGTTTCAGATAACCTCTCCCGCGCACGCATAAAGAAATCCCCCGGAGAGCTCCTCCTCATAAAGCAGGCGGCACGTGCCTCCAAGGCGCTCGTGGAGATGGGGAGCCACGCCTTCGGCAAGACGGAGATGGAATTCGCCTCCGAGCTCTACACAAAGACGGATTCCAAGGGCTTCCGCCCTGCGTTCAAGCCCATCGTCTCTTCGGGAAAGAACACTTCCTTCCCCCACTACGAGCCGGATTCCGAAAAGATATCCGGGATGTGCCTCGTTGATTACGGCGTCTCCTCCCAGCACTACTGCGCGGACATAACCCGCGTCTTTTTCCAGAAGCCGGACGCGAAGAAGGAGAAATTATACAGAAAATTGCAGCAAATCCTTGAGGGATTGGTTGAGCACATGCCCGAATTCGGCACGGGCGGGGAGCTCGCCACCTATGCCGAAAAGCTCTACAGGAAAGAGGGATTGGTATTCCCTCCCCATTCCATCGGGCACGGCATTGGATTAGAAGTGCATGAGATGCCCTCCCTTTCCAAGCTCTCCAAGGACCCGATTGAAGGGGCGACCTTCGCCCTTGAGCCCTCAGTGTATTACTCAGGGCAATTCGGCTTAAGGTATGAGGAAGTGGTGTATTTCAACGGCAAGAGGGCACAGATACTCTGAGGGATATGCATGGAAAAAAGGATAATCGCACTATTGTTGTTCTCCCTCATCCTCTCCGCAGGTTGCACCAAGAAAACCAATTCGGAATCCTATTCCATAAGCCCCATTTCCCTCCAGGGAACGAAGCACATGCTCGGGCAAACTTATATCGCATACATCCCCCTTTCGGAGAATGCAATCAACTCCTCGCTCAACCTCACCCTTCTGGATAACGGCATCCCCTCGGATTCCCTAATCCTCAATGATTCCGCCGCAATAGACGATGGAGAAGCCACCCTCCTCTGGAACGTCCATTCCGACGGTGCGCATACCCTCGAGGCAGTCCTGTACTCAAATGAAACCGAAGTTGCCTCCCGCTCCGTCTCCATAAACACAATTCCCCTAGGATTGAAGGAGGAAGATTTCGCGGAAGTGGAATTCTGGAACGAGCCCGTGGAGAAGGCCCTCCTGCAGGCGCAGGCGTTTGATTTGCAGACATCAATAAAAGTAAGCAAAGCCGGCTTCTACATGAAATACTTCGTCGCCCCTCCTGAAAACTCAAACATCACAATCCAACTGAGGAACGGGACCGTGGATGGCAACATCATCGCAGAGGCGTCCTTTCCCTCGTCCTCCCTGGATTCGGAATTTGACTGGCATTTTGTCGCATTCCCGGCGCTCCAGCTGGATGCGGGGAGGTACTGGCTGGTCATGCAGAGGTCCGAAGCGATGGGAACCGTGGCCTGGAGCAGGGGTGCGGGCAACCTTGTAGGGACAGATGACGATACAATGACGCTGGACAACACAAGGGGGCAGCAGGGCTCCTGGCTGGTGAAGGACGTGGATTTCACCTTCCAGATAAGTTCGCAGGATTAGCCTAAATACAAGATAAGAAGTTCTCCAATATCTTTTCCCCATTCTCAGTATGCCAAACCTCAGGATGAAACTGCGTCCCGAATATCCTCTTTTCCTTATGCCTCATCGCCTCCACCGCACAGGTGGGAGAGTGTGCAAGCGCCTCAAATCCCGCAGGCATCTTCTTCACTTCGTCAAAATGCGAAACCCAAACCTGGAATTCCTTAGGCACGCCTTTGAACAGCAAGTCCTCCTCATCCACAGTAATCCTGCCCAACCCATACTCCGCCGAGCTTCCCTTCGCCACTTCCCCTCCAAGCTCGTGCGCAATCAGCTGGTGCCCGTAGCAAACCCCAAGTAAAGGAATATCCCATTCCGCGGCAACCTTCTTCACGACATGGGCGCTAACCCCGTTGTCCCCGGCATAAACCGAGGAAGGCCCCCCACTGAGGATAATCGCCTCCGGCTTCTTCGCCTCCACCTCGGCAATTTTAGTAGTTTTATTATTGAGAATCTCGCCCTCCCGCCCCAAATCCCTCATATTCCTCTTAATCAGATGGGTATATTGGGAGCCGTTGTCCAGTATTAGAATCATACTTACATCCCTCCATTTTCACTTTAAATCCTTTCTATATGGCTCACGCTAAAAGAAAATAAAACAAAAGAGGGCAAGAGAAGCCCTCAATCAAGGAAGTCCTGCGGAGTCGGAGGCTCCGGCTTGTCGCCCTTCCTCTTCCTCACGTCCATCACAATCTTGGTCAGGAGCTCCTTAGGCAACTTATCGTAGCCGTAGTATTCCTGGTACCAGATTGCGCGCCCCTGC
>JAGVON010000010.1 GCA_020052735.1 archaeon
CAAAGGGCCTTATCGCGTGCGGGTCCCTGAACGCGAATAGCACGCCGTCCTTTATCGCCACGACCGAGTATGAGCCGTCCAGCTTGTCCATCGCGTGCCTCACCGCGCCCTCAATGTCTTTTCCAGCAGCGAACGCCTCTGCAAGCACGTGCGCTATGGCTTCGGAATCCACGGTCCCCTCAAACTTCGCGCCCCTCCTCTCCAGTTCCCGTTTCAATTCCGTATAATTCGCAATGTGCCCGTTGTGGGCGACCGCCAGCCCAATCTTCTGCAATATGGTCGGCTGCACATCCTCAATCCCGAACCCATCTGTTGTCGGGTACCGGGTATGCGCAATCCCGGTGCTCCCCTTCATCTCCATGTCCTTTTCCGAAAATATGCGTGAAACCAAGCCGAGCCCCTTTTTCCCAATGAGCTTTTTTCCGTCGTATATTGCCATTCCCGCCGCATCCTGCCCCCTGTGCTGGAGCGAGAGCATGCCGTTGTAAACATAATTGGCCACGGGCTTGTTGGTTTTGGATATGACTGCGACTATGCCGCAGCTTTCTCTCTTTTGCTCTCCCGCCCATATATCGGGCTGTCGACCAAATTTCTCCATGTTCCATCTTCCCCTTTTTGTTTTAAAAACATAGGTTTGCCAGGCTAAAATGTAACCATGGTTACATTCCCAATCAGAAAAAATCATTCAATCTTCTCTGCGTCAGGATTTTGCTCCTCTCCGCATACGCCGAAATCCCCTTCCTCAGCCGGCTCCCCATGGAGGCAAGAGCCTCGGAAAGAGTGGAATACTTCCTCACGCTCAGCGTGGCATCCCGCACGTTCTCCCTCACCTGGAACACGCCCACAGGCACCTGGTATCCTTCATAAATCTCCCGTATGGACATCACCCGCGCCTGCTTCCGTATCCTGTCCAAAAATTCCAGCACCCCAATCCTCACCGCGTAGTACCCGCCCGCCTGCGCCTCGGCATACGTCGTCCTCCCCTCAAACGGCTCGTGTTCCCCGCTCACCCTGAAGTCCGAGCCGCCCATCGTCCAAATAGTCCCAGGCGACCACGCCTCAAAGTTCTCAAACTCCCATTTTCCGGGCATCACCAGTATCTCAAAATGATTGGACAAGGATTCATGGCTCAGCACATAGAAATCCGAAACCTCCACATACTCCCGCACCCTTCCCATAAGGTGCTTCCCCAGCATGTCATCCGTAGCCGTGATGCTCCACCTCGTGGGCACCATCTTCCTGTCCTCCTTCATCCCCAGCAATCCGGCCGACAAGACCTTCGTAATGTAGTAATTATCCAGCCCGGTCTCAAACATCTCTGTCGCAATCTCCCGCGCCCTTGCCTTCTCATGCAGCAGCTCGTCCGCTTTTTTTGGTATTTTCGGATTCTCGCACAGCCGCACGTCCTTCATCGTCCCCGAAGCCCCGATAGGCTGCGCCACGGACGAGAATTTCATGTCAAATACCGGCTCCTTTGAGAAACTCATCTCCACATCCACAGGCCGCACGCTCATCGCCACATCCTGCGTCTCGTCCGCCATCCTCCCTGCCGGCCGTATGCCCCCGTACCTCTTCCCCCGCACCACGTTCACGCGGTGCTCAATTATCTTCTCATACCCCATTTCGTATATGTCCCGCTCGCCCGCGTACTCCTGCAGCGGCACAACCGGCCCCCATGAAACAGCCGGATAGCCGAAGCTGCCCACAAACACCTCCGCGCTCCCCCCAAAAACAGTCTTCTTCCCCAGGCTCTCCGCGCCCCGCCTCATTGCGGCAAGCTTGCTGAGGAGCGGGCAGTAGTCCAGCCCGCACATCTTCCGGGTGCCCTTGCATATGTGGCAATAGTGGTCCGGCCTCATCGCACGGATATCGCTTCCGGCACTAAAAAACTTATGCCCGCCTCATTTCCACCAAAGGCAAGGTACCCCCCCGACTTCCCTCAGAAACCCGGTCGCCCGGCTCCCTTCGTCGTCGGCTCCCCCATAGCTTTAAATACAACTTCCGCGTAGGTATAGAAGTGATATGATGGCAGCAAGGGCCAGCCGTCCTTCTAAAGGAAAAAAGACCTCCAGCAGAAGGAATCTCAAGGCATCAACGCAAAAAAAATCAATTTCCAGCCGCAAGGCCGCGGCAAGGCCATCCGCAAGGGCGAAGCTTTCAGGGGCGAGGCCCATCAGTGCGAAGTCCCCCAAGGCAAGGCTCCTTAAAGCAAAATCAAGGTTCCCAAAGGCAAGCTCTTCAAAGGCGAGGCAGGTGAAATCCTGGTCCAAGCCCAATCTGAGGCTGGCAAAGGCCCGCATCAAAAAGCCAATCGCCGGCCCCAAGCTGCCCCGGAAGGCGCCGGAGCCGAAGCTCAACGCAGAGCTGGACGCGGTCCTTTCCAACTCGCGCGTCCGCCAGATGCTCGTGGATGCAGGCGGCGAGAGCGCCCTTGACATAATGCGCGCCTTCACCAAGGAGCTCTCCGATGACGACCTCGCCAAGAAGCTCAAGATAAAGATAAGCGACGTGCGCGCCACGCTCAACCGGCTGCACAACCTAGGCATAGTCCAGTACAACCGCTACAAGGATGCGGAAACCGGCTGGTTCTCCTATTTCTGGTCCCTCAACATAGAGAAGACCAAGGGGTGGGTTGAGGAGCAAATCCTTAAGGAAGCCGCCCCGGGCGACATCTCAAGCTCCGAGTACTACTTCTGCCCGAAATGCGGCGTGGAGAGCATGTACGAGTTCGCGGCCGCATCCGACAATTCCTTCCGTTGCCCGTTATGCAACAAGGCATTGGAATTCGTGGATGAGAACGCGGCGAAGGACCTGTTCCCCCGCGTGCCCAAGCGGCCCATTTGAGTTTCCTGTTCCCTGTTTTCAGGTTCCAGCTTCCATTTGTGTGTCAGATAAGGGTTTAATAAGATTTTCCAGCTAATTATACCCATATGGCAAGAGTTCTCACCTCCGCAACCGCGCCAATCCAACCGCCGCCAGCGACAAAGCTGGCGGTATTCATACGTGCAAAGGAAGGAGTGCCTTTTGATGAAGGCATCATGAGGGCAACTCGGGGAGGAATGGTGGTCGCCTCCAACAAGCGCATAGACCAGGCGTTTGAAAGCGGCGAATGGAATGATATCATAGAAGCGTTCCCCTGC
>JAGVON010000020.1 GCA_020052735.1 archaeon
AGCGTGAGCAGGTCATACCCGCCGCCGAGCCTTGCGAAAAACTCCGTCTTGGGGCTTACATCGTACGGGACATTCCGGGCGGCCTTGGCTGCCTCATCCAGGCTCTTTTTTTGCGCATCATCCAGCTTCGGGCCAAGGTTCAAAACGACGATGTTTATCGCGGCCATTTCCCTGTCCAGCCGTGATTCGGGGATTTGGGGCCGCCTCATCCCTTCCACGAGGGGCGCCTCAATCGTTGAGCCGGGAGAGCGCCTTCCGCCTATTTCCTGCGGGCCGGAACTGTGGCGGGGCGCATGGGATGGCCTCGGCGGCTGAGATGATGTTGATGCTTCCATTTAACGCACTTGTAGTTGGATTGATTAAAAAGTAATAAAAAGATACTCTCGGGCGGCGGCTTCAGCTCATTTATGCCTCATCGGCCTTATGCCCTCGCCCAGGTAATAGGCGACGGTGAGGTAAGCCATGTCAAACGCCATTATGAGGATGAAATAGCTCCACACGCTGGTGATGAGCCCGACGCAAAGGGCGCCTCCCTTGAGCCAGAGCCGGTATTCGCCAAGGGGCTTAAGCACGCCCTCCAGCGGTATCTCATCCATAGCGGAGAGTATGAAGAATGCGATGAGCAACTGGATGTCCAACGGGCCCATTCCGTAAAGGAAGGCGGTGAGCACCGCGACGATGACCGCGAGCCCGTGCGCCACCCTGTCCACCTTGCCCATGAAGACCTGCGCGGCAAGGATTGCGAGGAACATTGAGGACGCCGGAGAAAAAGAGAGCACGTAGCCGAACGCGAGCCCCGCGATGATCGCCATGGGCCACTTGATGAGGTTTTTCCCCTTCTTCTCGTCCTCTATGAAATCAACGGATTTGATTGACCCTCCGGAAATTACTGCGGCGAGAACGTCAAACATGTTTTATCCCCGCTGAAGTATTATTCGGAAATGTTATAACCTTAAGCCCACGATGGAAGCTTTTCGTTTTTTATCTTATTTCCCGCATACTGTTCAAGCAGCCCGACAATTTTCTCATAATCATCGGCGCTGAAAAACTTTGCGTGCAGGAATATAGAATTTCCACCTGAGGAGACTACTATGTTCTGCTTCAGTTTGAATTTTTTTACTAGCAATGCCCAATCCTGCGTCCGTGAGAACTGGGTATCATACGTCAGCCGCACTTCGCTCACCGCTTCCCACCTGAATGTATTCGCCTTGACATAGGATAATCCTCTAAGAAAACTCGGGAATGCGCTCTTGTAAGAAACCCCGTTCTCGTCTATAACAAGTATGCCCTTTGAATTCCATTTGTCAATAAACAACATAAGAATAAGGGCAAGGAGATATACGGCAAAAAGCATGTAGAGTGCACCGGCGGATATTTCTGGCATCACACCCGGCTTGTAGGCCCCGAGTGTAAAAAGGATGATGAATACAGATAGCACAATCAGTGAGAGCTTCCATGGCTGCTCCCTCTTGGTATGGAATGAAAGCATGGCTCATCTTTCTCATAGTCTCTTAAAAATCTGATGATGGCTGTTGCTTATTCCCTTGCCGCGTACCAGATGAGCGGGAACGCGAGCGTGGCGTCCGCCCTTACTGTGACGTGCTTCCCTTCCTCGGAAATCTTTCCCCAGCTCACCGCTTCGGAGGCAGGGGCGCCACTCAGGCTCCCGTCATAAGATTCGGAGGTGGATACGTATAATGCGTAGTCCAATCCGCCGCGGAGGAGATTAACCCCGATGGTGTGGTGCTTGGAAATCCCTCCCCCCAGGACTATTGCGGCGGTCTTCTCCGCATTCATCACGATGTCTGCCAATGCCTTCATATCTTTGGTGACATCTATTGCGAACTCCTTGTGCTTCTGTTTTGCAAAATAGGTCTGCAATCCTATTGCGGAATCCGTAATTCCCGGAGAGAAGACCGGCACCTTCCTCTTGTATGCCTGCCTGAGGAAGGAGCCCTCATTTTCTATTGCCCTTCCCATTTCCATTGCAAATTCCGAAGGGGAGACGGGCGAGCGCCTTGCGAGTTCCGCAAATACGGGCTTCAGCTTTTCCTCCAATAGTTCGTATCTATCATTCGGAACGAGAATGTTTCCTATCCTGTTTACGCCCTCCTGGTGCAGCTTCGCGTCATCCGCGGAAAAGGAGCCGAGGAAATAGGATTCGTATGCCTTTATCATGTCGTGGTCCAATGAGCCGCCGGTGGTTATGATTGCGTCTGCCCACCCGTCCTTCACCATCTGGGCGAAGATTCCCCTCAGCCCGGAGGCGGCCATGTTCGCCGTAAATGCAAGGAAGATTGTGCATTTTTCCTTTTTCATTTTCTTCATCATTTCCACTGCGTTGTGCAGCTCCGTCGCCTGGAAGCCCGCGTCCCCGTATGCGTTTATGAGCTCGGAGAGCTTGGGCGCCTTCTGGAAATTGAAATCCTCTATTTCGTCCATGGGCTGGATTGGGGTTCAGGAATATAAAAAGATGACGGAAAAGGAAAAGAAAACAGAAAAAAGGAATTCACTCCAATCCGTTGAGGAGCGCCTGGTTCTTGTAGAACATGTACAGGAACGGTATCCCCATCAGGATGAACGAGAGGATGTACATCACGGTGGCCCCGAGCGCGAAGCCGCCCTTGCCCTTTGCCATGGATGCCTTCTCAACGTCCGCGAACATCTTCCAGAGGTAGTATATGCCAACCAACGGAATCAGGCACAGTATAAGCCGTATTATCGGGCTGTAGCTGGCCTTGGTCGCGGTTTTCAGCTCCTCCCACCATTTGTAGATGATGTAGAGGTTCACTAACGGTATTAGCGCCATCAAAAGCGCGAGCCACGGGTTTCTTGCCATATCATCACTTGTTGATGCTTCTTTGAAAAGGATAATAAAGGTGGGCATATCGCTTAAAAAGCATAAACCCACATAAACAATTACATGCAGAAGATGGGTGGCGGAAGGAACACTTTGGCTGCGGCCCGCGTAGCCTTTGCGTTGCTTGCGCCTGCGGTTGCCGGGTGCGTTCCTTCCCCGCGCGCACCGGTTTCCGAGGTTTGCGTATCCGAAAATGCAACCCTCCAGGAGTCAAGGGAGGCCGTCCTTTCCTCCATTGAAAGGATAACCGGGCTTAGCGGCACCCTCCTGGACCGCATCAGGAAGGTGGAGCGGCTGGTGGAGCGGCTGCCCTCCGGGATGCGCGGTGGCGAGACCCTCGGTTTTGTCATGGCTGTGCACCTCCCGATTGCCGGGGACGCACTGCTTGGCATGAAGGAGACCATTGAATGGCTGCGGGAAGGGATTTTGGAGGCGGGGGAGGACGCCGGGAGCATGAGAATCCTTGCCCAGAGGGCGTGCGCCGCCCTTGAAACTGCGGAAGATACGGTGGAGAGCTGCACGCACATCCTTGATTTTGCTTCCGCGGACATACGCGGGGTGGGCAAGGAATAATGCATATATAAACCTTTTTAGACACAATATACATATGCATGCAAAGAGAGCCGATGCTCCGCAAACAAGCCAGCCCCTGCCCTGCCGGAGGGATTTCCTGCGCTGCGCTTTAGCATCCGCTGCCCTCCTTGCGCTCCCCTCCTGCGTGAGGAATGGGGGGCCTTCCATAGTTTCACTAAACAGCGGGAGGGAAATCCAGCTCTTTCCGGGAGGCGATGCCCTGAGCCAGGACCCCGTTGCCAACATGCGGAACGACATCATGAATTTGCGCGGGCTGCTTGGGAAGATGATGGGCACCGCGAAGAGCGTGTACGGCTACAGGGATTTTGACTTCTCCGGATGCGATTTCATCGCCAGCATCTCGCTTGAGCTTGTGGAGGATTTCATGCGCGAGAGCGAACATCCTTCCCCGGAGAGGATGGAATACATCGGCAGGCGCTGGGAGTTCGTGCACATGCAGCTGCTTTCATCCATAAGGGGGTACAGGGACGGGCTTAAGGAAGTGGGCATGCGCACGCGGGGGCTCGGGCAGGAGTTCGGCGTGGATTTGGAAGGCATTTGAACTGTTGCGCCATCCCGGATAATCTGTTTAATTGTAGGGCGCGGGAAATCCATCCTGAAAAAAAACAGGAAGTAACGGCTTCAGCCGTTGGATGAGAGCGCCCCATAATTCTCTACAAATTATTACTGGCACCACTGGCGCATAGGTCTCCCCTCATTTATAAGGCGGCTATGGCGCATAATCTCCATGGGAATGCGCTCATGGAAGTTCCGCATCTATCCATCAAGGCAGCAGGAAAACCTTCTTGATAGCCATCTGATTGAATGCAAGAACATCTGGAATCTCCTCATTGAGCATTCAAAGAAACATTATGAAGAAACGAAAAGATTTCCCACTAGGCGGCAGCTATACCTCCTCACAAAAGGAACGCCACTTTTCTCGCAGGTAGCGCAGAACGTCGCGGACAGGCTGGCAAAATCCATGCGTGGCATGGTTGCGAGAAAAAGGGCTGGAATGAAGGCAGGATTCCCACGCTTCAAGCCAATCGAGAGGATGAAATCCTTTGCATACCCCCAGTTTGGATTCAGGCTTGGTGGCAAACTGGACCTTTCAGGAATAGGGGCGGTGCCAATCAGAAAACACCGGGAAATCCAGGGAAAAATAAAGACGCTCACAATAAAGAGATTTCCATCACGAAAATGGTTTGCTATTTTCACCTCAGAAATGGAAGAAATGCGAATTACCAAAAAACATGGCGCAAGTGTCGGTCTGGACCTTGGGATTGAGCATTTTGCTTATACGAGCGACGGTGAAATAATAGAAAACCCACGGCACCTTAGGAAAGCAGAAGAAGAAATGAAAAAGGTGCAGCAGGAGCTCTCGTCCAAGAAGAAAGGGAGCAAAAACCGGCGGAAAGCAAAGCTAAAGGTTGCATTGGCCCATGAGAAGCTCGTAAACAGGAGAAGGGATTTCCTGCATAAGCTAAGCAGAAAGCTCGTTGAGAAATATTCTTTCATTGCAATGGAAAACCTGAACACGGCAGGGATGGCAAGGGGCTTCCTTGCAAAATCCATACTAGACTGCGACTGGGCAGAGTTCTCAGGCATGCTCGCATACAAAGCGGAAGAAGCTGGTTGCGAGGTCGTGCTTGTGAATCCTGCCAATACGACAAGTGAATGCAGCAACTGCGGTCTGGTACATAAGAAATCGCTTGCGGAGAGGTGGCATAAGTGCGCATGCGGCGCATCCATGCACCGCGACCTCAATGCGGCGATAAACATACTCAAAAGAGCTACCGCAGGAACTGCGGGAAGTCAAGCCTGTGGAGAAGAAACCTCTACCTCTTATAAGGATAATGGGGCAAGTGTTTTCCATGAAGCAGGAAGCCCATGCCTTTAGGCATGGGTGGTTCACTAACCTTTTTCTCACAAACATGCGCAGGGCATCCTCATGAAAAAGATTGACCTAATCAGGATTTCGGAAAGGGCGCCCGAGGACTGCGCACGCGCGGCAGGCAGGGGAAAGGCGGATGACAAGCACAGGGAGGTGGCCCTGAGCAGATTCAGGGCGCTGATGGGGCAAGGGGAGACCCTCCAGGCCGCGGAATCCGCTAGGCGCGACGGGCTGCTTGAGGAGATGAAGAATGCCGCCGGCAGCGAATACACGCGCCTGATAGGCCTGGCCGCCAGGACAAACGACTCAAGGCATTATGCCGGGGCGTTCCGTATCGCAAGCGGCTTCGGGCTGGGGGCCGGCGCAATAGCCGAGGCGGCTAGGGGGATGCGCAGGGGGCACATTGACGAGGAGAGCGCGATTGACGACGTGACCAGCGGGTCCGGGAAGACGGACAACGGCTAGCCGCCCTTATTTATGCAAAATTGCACTTTGTTGCTTCGCCGTATTATGTTTTCACTAAACATACCATTAAATATAACCAACATGCATAACATAGTAAGCATAAGGTGCATACTATGAAAGACGATGAAACGACCAAAAAGCCGGAAAAGTATTCTAAGATGGTCCTTGTGAAGGGGTATCTGAGGCCTGACGGGACGTCCTATTATGTCTCCATACCTAAGGAGATAAGGGATTCCCTGAACCTCAAGGGCGGGGAGTACTTCGTCATGAGGTCAAAGAAGGGGAAGAAAAGGATATCCATGAAGCTCGTGGAGCTTGCCGCGGACGACGAGTGAGGCGGCAATTTTCTTATTTTATTTTGGCATTCATGCGGCATGAATGTAATATCCATAATCCGTGAATGGTGGTTTTGTAGTGCCTACAAATCTTCAAAAATACGGGCAAATGTGCGGCACTACATTTTCCTCTTGAGCGCATTCCTCACCTTGGCCGCGAGGCGCTTCGGGCATCTTTTGAGATATCCTTCCAGCACATCTTTTCTCATCTGCTTCCTTATCTCCGCAAGCGCCGCTCCAGGAAGGTGTTCCCTGAAGTGGAAGAAGTCTATGAGGGTTTTCTCCACATCCGAGACCGGGAGCCACATGCCGTAGTGCCTCACCATGGAGAAGCCGAAGAACATCCTCCTGCTTATCCTCCTCACTATTATGTTGGTGCCCAGGAACGCCCTTACCCCGCTTCTCACCCTTCTGGGGGTCATTATGACCGGGTTGGTCTCCTGCTCCCAAAGCTTCCTCAACGTCAGCGCCTCCTCCAATCCATAATAGAAGGGCTGGAAGGCGAACCCGGCAACCGCCGCCTCCTCCCTGAAGGTGTAGGCCCCTTTTGAAATCCTCTTCAGCTCCCCTTTTTTCACCAGATTGCGGAGCAGGGTGCGGAGGTAGCCCCTGCTTATCCCACTTTGCGAAAGGAAAACGCCGGCATCCCTTGCGGTGAAGGCGGGTGCATCCCTGAAATGCCTCCGGAACATTTCCGTGTATTTCATTTTGAAAACCTCGCCTTGAGGGCATCCCTCATCTGGGCGAAGGAGGGGACCGCGCCGGAATAGACGAGGGCGGCGAGGGTTTTCTCATCCAGAGGCGCCGGGATTTCCTCCAGGAACTTCCGCATTCCTTCCTTTACCAGCGAATCGTCGGTTATCATCCTGCTGAGATGGTAGATGTCGTAGATGTCGCGCATAAGCTTTCTTCCGGAATATGCGCTTATCTTCTCCAGGACGAGCTCTTCCGGGGAGAGCGTGAGCACATCCATGAAAGAGCCGTCCAGCCTTTCGTAGGGCTTTGGGGCCCCGTTCTTCCTTGCGGAAAGGTTTACTTCCAGCCGCACTTCTGTTTCACCGCTTGAGATTTTCGCAAAGATTACGTTTTCCGTCATTTTGTACTTCGGGATGGAAAGGCCCCTCTCCGCGGCTTTTTCCCTCAGTTTTTTTTCGAAATCCTTCTCCGGCGGGAAGTAGAAATCCAAATCCTCCGAGAACCTGTTCCCTCCGTAGCAGCGCCAGATGGCTGTTCCGCCGTGGAGCACCGCCTTCGGCTCTATGGAGTATACGATGTCCGCCACCTCGTCCTGGAGCATGGCTGTTTCCGTGTGCAGCCTCTTTTTGAGGCGGTTTCTCAGCGGGATTTGCATAAGTATATGATTAACCAAAGTTATAAAAAAGTATCATTTTGGTTAATCTCATATTTTTCATCTTCTGGCTTCAATTCCTTGCAACGCCCCACATCACGCTGAAGTATTCCTTGGCATTTCCTCATAAGGGGGGCGGGCAACCTTTGATTTTCTTTTTTCAGTTTGTTGCTGCATCTCTAATAATCTGATTAATAAGGATTTTGGCACAAAATAGAGACGGGGTTTCTATGGCACAAGCAGCTGATTTGTCAAAGGAAAACCGGATTTCGGAAAATTGTGGGTTGATTGGGGGATTTGAATGCTGAGATGCAGGGATGGTGTAACAGACCTTTCAGGGAAGTTTTCGCATGGCAGTGGGAATAGGCTGCTTCTGGCGCACGAGCGCAGGGAGTTCGCCGCAAGGTATGGCAGGATGTCTTCGCACGATTTGTGGGCCCATGCCCTTCGGGAGAGCGGGCCTGCAGCCGCATTCCTTTGGAGGGAAGCCGGGGTGAAGCATGCGGTGGAAGGCCGAGTTTTTGAGGCGAGGCAGATGCTTGATACCGCGCTCGGCATAATGAATGGCGCGGCCGAACTGGAGACCAGGAGGCGCCTGCACGCAATTTTCATGAAGGCCGCGAGGAAACCGAAGGGTGGCTCCCGCGCGCTTGCAAACGAGCTCGTTGAGCTTGCGGCAGAGATCATAGAGCCGGTTGACCTGGAGGCGTCCTTCAGGCTTAGGGCCGGCGTAATAGCAAAGCACAGGGAGATGCAGCGCTTTGATTATGCGGCTTACCATTCCATACACATGGCCGCTGTGCTCAAGAGGGGCGACCCTGAAGCCGCCGAAGAGCATATGAGTGCCGCAATAATAGACCTCCGCGAGGCCGCCAAGATGTCTGCGCGGTTCAATAAGAAGCCCGATGCGAACCTGGAGGCAGAACTGGGAAAGGCGATGCACACCCTTGCGAGGCTTATGGAGAAGAGGGGCTCCCCGGATGCCGCAGCCGCATACGAGGAGGCTGGCGACCATCTCCGTGCGGGGGAGGATAGCACCGAGGTGAAGGCTGACATCGTTAACTGGGCACACGATTGCTATCTCAAGGCAAAGGAGCTGGGAGGGGATGCTGCCCGGCTGGATGGGAAGATTGCGGCTTACAAGAGCGACGTGATATGGTATTGATGCCTGAAGGCATCAGTGGATGAAGAGGGGATTTGAATGTATGGTGGAGCACCGTCCGCAACCATAAGCGAAATGGCAAGGGACATGCCTCACGCAAGGAAGCACCGCGGAAGGCGCGGGCTCGTGGAGGGGCCTGCGAAAGGATTCCCGGAAGGCAGCATATTGCGGAATGTGGAGAACTGCCTGCTGCGGGTGGCGGAGGGGCGGATGGGGGAGAGCATAGAGACGAGGATGGTCGGCAGGGTATTCGCGGAGCACCGTGCGAAATGCGCCGGGAACGAACGCCTGGAAGCCGCGAGGGCCGCCCGTGAGGCGGGGAAGTGTTTCGCAGCTTCCGCCAGAGACGCGAGATATGCCTTGAGGTCTTCCCTGGAGCATTGCGCCGGGGTGGCATTTGCGCTTTCTGCGCTGTTGGACCCTACCGGCTCCGCACAGGGATGTGTGCGCATGCGCGCAGGGAGAGCGAACGAGATTGCCGGCGACCACTTCCTTGCCGCGATGGAGACCGGCCCGCAGCCATGGCGCGCTGCGGAATATGCGCGCAGGCAGTTTGTGCGCGCGAAGGAGCTGGGCGGGGACGCATCCGTGCTGGATGCCAAGATTGCGGCGTGCGGCACAAGGGCGAAGGAAATGAGGGACTTCAGGGAAGACCTGAGAATGATTCTTATATGAGGGGATTTGAATGGCCGGAACAAAAAGAACTCTGGAAGCAAGGGAACTGGATGGAAAGCACCATGATAAGGAACGCGCGAAACTGCGCCGCGCCTGGAGGAGCATCATAAACAGCCCGCTGGTTAAAGGCAACGAGAACCTCACCCCGGCGCAGCGGGAAATGATAGATAACTCCGGAAAGACGATTGCACGTGCGGCCGGATTATTGCGCAAGCCGCTATCTGAGCTGATAGGCCAGGAATTTGGCGCCATGCATGCCCGGCATGATGATGCGATAGGGATATGCGGGGAGGGCTATGCAGACCTACCTGGCGGCAATTACACGCGGAGAATCTTTGCCGCGATTGCGATGCGGGAGTACGACCTTGACCAGAAAGAAATTCGTGGACTGTGCGACAATTACATATACGACAAGGACCTGGAGTTCGCCGCGGTCCTTGCGGCGATAACGCTGCGGCCCCCAAATCCGGAAACTGACGGGAAATACGGCCGCCTTGAGCACCTGTACGACGTGAGGAACATCATGGAAACGTTTGCGCCACGGCTCTGGAAAGATAAGGGCGTGAAGGCCAGGCTGCTTGGATATGTGGAAGAGAGGCTGTGGAGCGAGGGGATTTGAATGGCAAAGCAAAGAAAGATTGTTGGCGGCGGGGATTTGTTCAGGGACCTTGAAGCTGCGGTTGGCACTCCCGACGCAAAAAGGCGGATATGGGATATGGGGAAGAGGTTCGGGGGCAATGACTTCACGCTTCGCTTCACCCAGGGGCAGAAAAAGGAGATACTTGTGCTTGCAGCCAAGTTTGTGAAGAACCAGCGCAAAACCATGGAGCTGATGCGGACTTTGGCTGGGGAGAAATTTGAAAGGGAACCCCGTGCAATTCGGGAAGGGGAAGCTGCGCACATAGATGCCGCGGCTAAGAAAAGGATAAAGACGGTGCTCACTGGCGGCTCCTCGCGTGAAGGGCTGGCCCACATAAATGCCATACCGTATGAAATGCGGGCGGTTTGCTACAAGGAAATGGGGCTGAACGAGCTTGCGGCCGAGGCATTCAGGAAAGCGGGCATGCAGCTTGAGAAGAGAGACAAGGCACGGGCTTCCGTACTTCGTGAGAAGGCGGGAGACTGTTACAGGGCTGGGGCATTGCACCCGCAAACCGATTTGCCAGAGCACCTTGACCATATCAGGTCAATGCATGAGATGGCTGTAGGTGAATACTGGCAGGCTGCACACTTGGTTAGCGAAAAGGACCCGAAGAGGGTGAGTATGCTGCGTGCGAAGACATGTAAAGAATCCATGGCACTGGGGCGCTTACCGCTAAGCACTGTATTTCGTGGCATGCCTTGGGAGGATTATTGAGGAGTGGTGATTTTGATGGCAGGACAAAGGAATTTTTTAAGCGGGCTGGTTGTTGCTGGGCATGATGTAACCGAGGGCAAGCGGGGCGGAAGGCCGCGGGCCAGGTTGCTTGTGGAAGGGAACCCCGAATCCGTTGCAAGGGATTTGCGGAGGCTGGCAATCATGATGGCGCGCGGAAACTCCATTGATGCAACTGACCTGCTTTGGAAGCTCCTGGGGAGCGGGGACCAGAAAACCGCCATGGGGGTGGAGATGGTTTCCGAAAGGGTTGCCACGGCCCTTCTTGAAAGGGGCGAAGGGAAAAGGGCGAGGGAGGTGGGGGAGCTGGTCGCAACGATTGTTGTCGCGGAAGGCGACAGGCACAGGTTTTCCCCTCCGTGGTATGCAAGGGAGAGGGAGGAATATCTTGCAGGAAAGAAGGCTCTCGGGAAAGCGCTCATGGAGTCCCTGCTCACGCCTCTGCCGGATAACGTTGATTTGGAAAGATTCGCCGAACATCCGCCGTGGCTGGTGCCGGCGCCGAAACCGCCGAGAGGGTGAATTTGATGGCAGGGCCAAAGGTTGTTGATAAGGGCGGGAAGGAAGGGGAAGAACATGCCGGGCAGGGCAAGCCTTGCAGGCGGCTTTTGGTCTATTCGGGTGGCGCGAGACCACGCGCCTTCATAAAGGGGCATGGCTGGGCTGACCGGGAAAAGAAGCTTGGGCTGGGCGAGAAGAGAAAAATAAGGGCAGCTTCCGCCAGGATGCTGAATTCTTCCGGGCTTGGCCATGGGGAGGACATAACAATTGAAAAATTGCGGGCGCTTGCCGCCATGGCCATGGGTTTGCAGTACGGGAAGGAAATAATGGAACATTCACTGTTTGAGATTGAAACGGATGAGGGAATGCCAGGCACTGATAGATATGTCAGGTGGCTCCTGGACAATGCCAGCGACATTACCTCGCCGGATATTATGGATGCCTGGATGGAAGCGAACCGAATGGAAAGGCCGGCGAAATGGAAGAAGGCTCGTTGCGATACTCTGAAGCGGCTGCTGAAAGAGCTGGTTGAGGATGCGGACACTCCGCCAGAAGCCTTGGCTGGCATAGAATGCCATCTCGCCACGTGGTTCCGCACGGAATGAGGGGATTTGGCATGTCAAGGCATAAACGGGTTAAGCAGGATGCGCGCGACGACGGCATGCGGGAGAAAGGCGGGCTGCTGGACAGGATATCCGGCATAAGGGCAATGGACGCCAGGAAGCTCATGGGAGGGGACGAATACCGCGCCGCGAAGGAAAGGGAGGCGGACGAGTGCAGGAGATGCGCGAAGGTGTTTTTGGATAAGGATGCAGGGATGGCTTCCGAAATGCTTGAGAGGGCCGCGGATGTCTATAGGATTCTTGGGGAGATGCAGCCCGACCAGTTCAGGCAGAAGGAATGCTGCCTTACATCAAGCCGGCTTTATGACGAGGCGGGCTGGCTCGTGGCGGGGATGGACGCTGCGAGGGCGGCACAGCTGCTTGTGAAGAGCGGGGAGTCGCTTGGATACATGGAAGGGAAATGCGGCCCGTGCCTGGGGGCGTGGGGGATAAAGAGCTGGAAGGATGCCGCGCGCGTGAAATATTCCAACGCCTTGCGCCTTTTGGAGGGGAGGGCGGAACGGCTGTCAAACAGCACTTCAATGGATGATACGCGCAAGGGGTTGGCATATGCGCAGGAGGCGGCTGAGATTCGCAAGAAGTGTTTTGGTGAGGGATGCCGGGAGGCGGCAGAGATGGCTGCTGGATGAGTTTCTTCATTTTTTAGAAACGGCCCACATCACGTTGAAGTATTCCCTGAATGAGTCAGCGACCTCTTTTCCTCTAATCAGTATAGCTAACGGCTCCTTTGACAATACAACTACTGCCGTCTTGTTCCCGTAGATGTTTATCTCGGAAGGGGTGGAATTGTCCATGTATTTTACTTCATCGTATTTTGGATGTCCTATGGTCGGGATGTTCCCCCTCGCGGACTCGCTGAAAATTATCCTTATTTTTACTCCTCTTTTGTGCCTCTGGAGGTTGAACCAGTTGAAGAAGTTCCTCACTTTTTCCGGCTCGTATCCCTTGCTTGCGCCGAGCACATAATCGGTTTCCCCTTTCTCTAGGGAGTCCAGAATGTCATTATAGACTGTTTTTAGGCCCCTCCAGCCCCGGAAAACCTCTGCATCGCTCTCCGCTTCTATGTGCCCCCACCTTGCCTTCAGCTGCGGGAGCAGGTTCTGGAAAATCTTCTCTTCTTTTTCTATATTCTCCTTCTTTTCCTCCAGGTATTCGCCTATCTTGGAAGGGGGGGCGGCTGAGAAGTGCTTCACCCCGTTTTTGAGGAATACGCTGGCTAATCCTTTTTCTATTAGTTTGTCTATTACTTCATAAATTTTTGAAGAAGAAATTCCTGCTTTCTTAACGAGGGGACCCTTTGTTATCGGCCCGATTTCTATCAGTGCAAGATAGACCTTCGCCTCCGAGTCCGTGAAGCCTAATTTGCGCATCATTCCGATGTCCATGGATATTCTACTGCGACGTAATATTTAACCCTTCCTATTAGACCACCCTAGGGGGGCGCTAGTAAATAAATATGGGCTACTAGTGTTATAATCAGGTGATAGATATGGTTGAAATGAAAACTATCGGTGGAACGAAAGAGGTAGCCGTAAAGGACGGTGGGAAGCAGTTTGGGCGTTTGACCGACTCGGACAATGAAAAGGAACAGCTTCGCAAAGCGCTGGACATAATCCGCAGGAACGAACCGAAAAGAATTACCTTAGCATATCTGGAACAAAAAATTGCAACAGAGCCAGAGGGAAAGACCTGCAGGTACCTGATGGAAATAGTATTGAAAGAGAACGATTCCTGTTTCAAATGGCATTTTCTCCGCACTCTGGAAATGGAGGCGCGGGTAGCCATAGTAGCAGAGAAGGGTCCCGAGTTTGCCGCTTTAGTAAGAGGAAGAGGAGCCGCAGGCATAACTGTTATTGCAACAGAATTGGAACTATTCAAAGAGTACAGGAAGGAAGAAAATGCTGGATCTGCCGTAGAAGAAATAGTGAAACTCTCCCCGCCCTAAAGGGCGGGGCTTCACCGACCTAGAAGAACTTGTCCAAGCTCACCTGCCCAAACATCCCATCATTCTCCTCCAAGCTC
>JAGVON010000111.1 GCA_020052735.1 archaeon
CTGAGCGGATGAGCCCGAGGATCTCCAAAGCAGTGAGATAATATCTGCCCCTTTTTTCCTTGCCGGATTCTCCGGCGGTTTCCGCGTATGCTTTCGCGGTGGAAAGCCATTCCTCGTATGCCATCTTGGGGATTGGGGGCATTGGGGAGCGCGTTATGCCTCCTTCATCCAGAACGAGGCCCTCGGAAAGCCAGAAACGGATGTACGGCTCGGAGAGAATTGCATTTTTGTAGCCGCTCCCGGAATAGATAGTGAGGTGGAGCTTTATGCGGAATTTCTTCTCTATTATCTGCTTTATCTCTTCTGTATTCCCGGGTTTTTCAGGAAGGATGAGCAGGACGTCGTAATCGCTGAACCGGTCTGCTTCGCCGCGCACATGGGAGCCGTAGAGCACGAGGGCTTTTAGCCCAGGGAACATGGTGAAGAATTCTATTGCCATGGAGTGCAACATACCGCTCTTCTTCGCAAGCTGCTGGAGCTTAAGGAAGCTCTCCGCGCTTAGGAGGACGTATTCGCCGCGGCCCGCGCGGAAAAGCTGGAGGTTGCTCTTCATTCTGTGGACAAGCACTTTGGAACTCTGCATGGAAAGCCCGTGCAACCGTGCGAACTGCGCGGGGGTGAACCTGGACTTGCCGAACTTATCCAGGGATTTCAGGTAGATGTTTTCCAGTTGCATATCCATATAAGGCACCAAAGATTTATTAAAGGTTAACCAATTAGTTAACTTTACTCAGGCGCATGCAAAGCTGGTTATTCTCTCCTGATAGCTTCCGTCTATTTTTATGAACGGTAGGGCCTTGGAAAGGTTCACGCCCAGCTTGTGCAGTTGGAGCATGCTGGACAATTTTCCCTTGTGGGAGGCTATCCTCTCCGCGGTTTTGGGCCCCACCCCTGGAATGCGGAGGAGTTCTTCCTTCCCAAGGCCGTTTATCTCCTGTGGCTTGGCTAGTTGGGAGCGTGCGATTGTCACTTTTGGGTCTTCATTTGGCAGGAAATCGTTCCTGTATGCGAGGTCTATTTCTTCTTTTTTGAAATCATAGTCGCGGTAGAGGAAATCCAGTTGGTATAAGCGGTGGCCCCTCCATTTCCCTGCGGGCGCATGGCCTTCCAACGGAGTCCCTAAGATGGGGGAGAATGGGGAGTAATAGACGCGCTTGACCTCCATGTGGGCGTATTCGGAAATGGCACAACCGAATACTTCCCTGTCGGTTTCGCCCAAGGCGCCGACAATCAACTGTGTGGTATGGGAAAGCCCCGCGCGTTTTCTTACCTCCTCCCTTATCCATGCTTGACGCAGGAGAATGTCGTTTTTCATGTCCTTTGTGGATGAGAGTTCGGATAAGTGGGACGGGGAGATGGATTCTATGTTTATGGAGAGGCGGTCCGCGTAGAAGGATGCGCGGTGGATTTGGTCGCGGGTAGAGCCGGGAAGGATTTTCAAGTGGATGTAGCCGCGGAAATGGAAATCTTCCCTTAGGGTTTTCACTTCTTCCAGCATCTCCTCCATGTTTGTTTCCGGTTCCTCTATGGAAGAAGAAAGGAAGAGGGCTTCCACCAACCTTTTCTTGTAGAAGAAATGGAACGTGCGGGCCAGTTCCCCTTTTTCATATTTGTGGGGCTGCCTGCGCAGGGAGCATTTGGAGTTTATGCAGTACTTGCAGTCCATCTTGCACTTGTTCGTGAGAAGCGTCTTGAAGAGATTGCAGGAGCCCCTCGGGCTGGAGGCTTTGTAGATTGGGATCTGGGTTTTTCCCAATGAGAGAAAGGTGGAGCTCTGGCAGCTCTCCATGTCGAAGGAGGCTACCTCTGAGAGGGACTTCACTTTCTCCACGCTGGTCATGGGTTTGGAGAGGATTTTGGAGGTTTATAAACGGGGGGAGGCCTCCCCGCCAGTGATGCCAGTAATCATTTGTAATCTGATGTGGGGGCAGGCAATCAGCGGATTATCCTTCTCGCGGCTTCAAGGAATTCATCCGCCCACCCAATCACCGTCTCTGCGGAATTTGAGCTTGCTATCCATTCTGGCCACCGTAAAGCTCTATCCCGCGGTTTATCCTTTCATAAAGCGGCCTGTCCTTCTTCTCCAATTCCGCATATTCCTGCGGGGAGAGTATTATCGCCTGGACTTTTGGATGGGCATCAAGGGTTCTGCGTATCTGGGATTTCTCATTTGAAAGGATGAAGAGGTCTATGTCGCTGGCTTCGGTGTTGGTGCCCTGGGCGCAGCTCCCGAACAGGATTACCCTTCTGGAGATTGTGGATACTTTCTCTATTATTGGCATTATGCCGTTAAGCGTCATGACGACCTTGAGCTGGCGGACCATGGGGTTTTCGTCATTCCTCTGGTAGAAGAGCATCCTCCCCGCGCGGGATTTCTTCACTATCCCGGTCTTTTCGAAATTCCTGAGGATGGAGTTCGCGGAGCCGGCGCTTACGCCGCTCTCTTCCGCAATCTGGCGCTCGTACAATTCCCCGTCCTTTTCCGAGATGAAGGAAAGGAGCTTCCACTCTGTTTTTGAAAACAAATTCAATTTTTTGAACATGTGTTCATTATTTTGAATTAAGTTTAAGAACATTTCGGATGCGGACGGGGAGGGGGACTCAAAGACGAACATGAGATGATAAGGCGAATTGGAGTATTTAAAGGGGGGAGGCCTATCCGCCAGTGATGCCGGTAATCAGCGGATCAGATCCAGAATTTTTGCGATTAGGCGGGCGTGGAACTCTTCTTTCGCCTTTCCTATCCTGGAATGGAGCTTCTGCTGGGCAACCCTGCCGACCATGTCCGCCCTCGCGCAGCTGTCTTCGCATAAACTTCCATGCTCAAGATCGGATTTGATGATGGGAAGGGCATATGGATTGCCGATATTGCTGGTTATGCCGCACACAACCACGTCAGGCTCATAGGAATTGTAGTGATTGTTTGAAATGACCAGAACAGGTCTCGTTTTCTCTCCTGAAAAATCAGAAAATGGAAAAGATGCCAGATATATCTCATTTCTTCTGGGCTTCACGGGCCAACCTCTTTGCATTCTTTTTGTACCATTCCGCGGCCTTCTCGTCCGCGGGGTTGTCCCATGCCCTGTTGAATGATTCCACTGTCGCGTCCCTGAAAAATTTCTCTATTTCCCTGTCTTCCAGATGGTGCTCCCTGTAATCCAGCAGGGCGATGCGGATTGCCTCGGTTTTGCTCGCCGCACGCCCTCTTGCGATTATCATGTCTATTGTTTCCGCCACGTCGCCGCTGAACCTCGCGTGTATATTTATTGTTGAACTCATGGATATCTATTGTATATTTAAGGTATATATAGCTATCGGATGCGCCTTCTGGAAAACCCATGACGGGAGTAGGCAATTGGAAGTATAAAAAGGAAAGGAGGCCTCTCCGCCAGTGATGCCGGTAATCACCTAAACGATAAATTTAAATACGCTTTATTACACTAATATACACATGACACAAAAGATTGCTGGGAGTAATGGTGGCCAAACAGGGACAATGGCTAAACAACCTAATAATGGAATCTTAGACGCAGGAATTCAAGTTAGAGCTAAACTAAGCCCTCAGGAGCAAGAGAGACTGAACAATGAACTCCTAAAGGCTGTGGGAGAAGGCGACAGGGATAAAGCAAAAAGATTGCTGAATGCGGGAGCAGATAAAGAATGCAGGGAGACGCAGGGCATAACGCCGCTCGGGCGGGCTACGGTTAAAAATAATCTTGTGATGGCGAGAATGCTTTTGGAAGAGGGAGCAAATGTAGACGGCACCATATGGAAAAAGGAAGCAACGCCACTGATGATAGCCTGTGAAATGGACTACTTCGAACTGGCTAGGATGTTTGTTGGGGCTGGAGCAGATGTTAACAAAAGAACAATATACAGCAGCAGTGCTTTGCTGAAAGCATCCGGAAGCAGAAGTGATAGTCCTGAACTTGTTGAACTGCTAGTCAGTAAGGGTGCAGATGTGAATGCTCAAACCAAGCATTTCATGCGGATGAGTGAAACTCCTCTGTTAAGGGCATGTTTGAATGGGCATGCTGCTAAGGCAGTAGCACTACTCCGCGCCGGTGCTGATAGGCATCAAAAAGTATACGCATCTTCTTATAGCCCGTTTTTTTCACCAGATGTGTCGGTGGTGGGTGTGATTTCAAACCCGGCTATATCAATGGAATACATGAGGTCCTATAACCGTCTGACTAGCGACCAACTCGCCGAGATACAAAGAATAATGATATAAACCGCCTTAATCCAGGAAAGCCTCAATCTCGTCCTCTTCTTCCTCTTCCTTCTTCTGCTGGTCGGAATCAAACTTGATTGCCTGCAGGTGGAGCGGCTCTCCCTTTTCCATCTTCCTGGATTTCCTGTCCCGGATTTCCACGAATGCGGGGTAGTTGATTGCTTCTCCTACGATTATTCCTTCCCCTACCTTCAGAGAAGTGATGCTGCGCATGGTGCGGTCATCCAAACCTTCTGAGCTTTGGCGTATGTGGTCAAGGTC
>JAGVON010000079.1 GCA_020052735.1 archaeon
AGCGAGCCGTCCGGGACCGGGACGCGGAGGGCGACGCCGTCCATCTTGCCCTTCATCTCCGGGATAACTTCGCCGATTGCCTTCGCGGCGCCGGTGGTGGTGGGGATTATGGAAAGGGCCGCTGCGCGTGCGCGCCTCAGGTCCTTGTGGCTCCCGTCCACGATGTTCTGGTCGTTGGTGTAGGCGTGCACGGTGGTCATGTACCCTCTTTTTACTCCGAAGGAATCAACGAGCACCTTGAGCACCGGGGCGAGGCAGTTCGTGGTGCAGGATGCGAGCGAAAATACTTTTGCGTTCTTGTCCGCCTTGTCCATGTTCACGCCCGGGACAACGGAGGGGCAGCCCTTCGCAGGTGCGGAGATTATTACGCGCTTCGCGCCCGCCTCAAGGTGCTTGGATGCCTCGGTTGCGTCCTTGAATATGCCCGTGGATTCTATTACCACGTCAACGTTGTGCGCCCTCCATGGGATTTTTGTCAGGTCCGTTTCCCTCGTCCATGGGATTTCGTACCCGTTTATTATGATGGATTTGTCCGTCGCCTTGACGGTGCCATGGAAAGGCCCCATGACTGAATCATACTTGAAAAGGTGCGCATTGACGAACTGGTCGCTGCGGTTGTTTATCTGCGCAATCTCCAGCTGCTTGCCGACAAGCCCGCGCTCAAACGCCGCGCGCAGGAACATCCTGCCTATCCTCCCGAATCCAGAAATCCCTACCCTCATGATAACACCTAAAAGATGGATGTATATTATTGGGAAAACATTAAAAACAAGGATTAGCGGGTCATGGTGGATTCAAGCAGCTGCTTTTTTATGTCGTTCATCCTATAGGTCGGCACGAGGATGTACCACCCGATGCTGTCCGTTAAGACCAAGGAATGCGGCAGGTCCTTCAGGGTTGGGTCGAGCCCGTCCATCCCGGACTTCAGCCGGAAAAGGTTGAAGGAAAGGCCCTGCCCGCCTATATCCACACGGATGGTTGTGAAGACGAGCGGGTCGGACGGCCCGTTGTGCTCAATCACGTACCGCACATTGGTTGCGATTAACTTGAGGAACCTGCGCCTCTGGTCAAAGGCGGCCATGGCTTCGGCGTCCCCATGCAGCACGGACTGCGGGGTTGGCAGGGTCGCGCACTTGAGGAGCGTGGCGACGCCTTCCTTGTCTGCGGGCACCCCTACGTTGAGGGCGATGAGGCCGGATAACTCGGTGGTGCCGGTTGTGCTTGGTGAAAGCACCCCGTTTGGCGCCATCGGGGAGGGCGGGAGGGCCTGTTCCGGCTTCTTCTCAGATATTTTGACGCTGGCCGGCGCAATCTTTATCCTCACCGTCTCCCCGGACTGGAGCTCCACCTGGGCGGACCGCAGGTCCAGGAAGCCGGGGGTTATCATCATCCGCTCCGTGGCGGTTTCATAACGGCTTGAAATCACCCCGCACGCCTCGTCCACGGGGCCGTCTGTGACTATGAAAAACCTCTCGTCTGAAGCGGCTATGAGCGTCGCGGCGAAGCCGTCGCCAATCACTTCCTTGACCAGGCGGCCCTCCGCCATTTTCGCCGCCCTGCGCGCTGCCCACCTGACCGCCTCGTATGGATGGCCGAACAGCGGGGCCTTTCCGGAATCCGCTGTCACGTCCTCATGGGGTGATTCAAACAGCCTGGGCGGCGGTGCGTCTTTGCAAACTTCAGTTATGTAGATTGTCCCAACGTCTGCAACATTGATCTTCATGCGGGCGCTGGACACCAGGTAGCCAGTGGCGCCGTGGTCTGCGAGGTCTTCCGGGGGGATGTTGCTGAGCATGTACTTTTTTCCTCGGAAAGCTATCACCTCTCCGATGGAGGTTATTGGTGAGCCGTTGCGCATGCACAGCTTTTCCTCCCTGTGCGAGCCGGGGACCGGTTCCGCATCTGCGCTGAACTCCTCTATGGTCACTCCGCCATTCAGGGTGTTGGAGAGCATGCGGGCGCCGGCCAACTGTCCCTTGGACGGGAGCACCGTGGCGTATGTGGCAGACACGCGGGGCTGGGGCTTATGTTCCGTGGCCTTCGGGGCGACCGCAGGCAGGTCAATGCCGCTGGGATGCCTATCCTTGCCTGCAACGTAAAGCTCCAGCACTTTTGCGCAGGGCGCGCCGCATGCTTCCGCGGGCTGGGCGCGGGGAGCGGCCAATAATTTTTCAATTTCCGAAGGGGCAAGGAAAATGTACCAGAGCTTCTTGCCATGGGTGACCAGGGTTATGCTCCTATCCTCGGTAAGCTGGTGGCGGAGGGCAGGGTTGATCCCTGCGAGCGCTTTAAGTGGCGCGTTTGTGAACAGGAAGGTGCGCATTACGTCGCCGCCGCAATAGAGGACCATCGCCTTCGGGCTTTCCTGCCCTTCCGGAACTTCAATCCTGGCGTCGCTCATGCAATGGATGGATGCGGCTATGCGCGACTTGTCAACGGGATTTCCAGCAGTATCGCCAAGCCTGTCGCTTAGCTGGTCATTGAGGGTATTGATGCCGGCAAGGCTTTCCTTCATCTTGCTTACCCTGTCGCCGCCGGGTGCCCCCTTGCCTTCAATCTGGGCCCTGGTGAGCATGGAGCTATTGTCAAGCTTTTTGGCGACCACGCCGGCCGGGCCTTCTGCCTCCGGTGCCTTGTACCTGCCGGCCCCCGGGCCGGGCTTCTGCGGAAGGACAACCCTGCGGGTGGGGGTGATGCTGGCAAGCGGGACCGGGGCCCTTTGCGGGGGTGTGTCATCTGGCATGGTTTCAACTGGTAATAATGTGTTTGTTTATGTTTAAATAGTTATGCTTTTTGCGAGGAAGACTCTAGAAATGAGAATTTGGGCCTGAAGGGAATCGAACCCCTGGTCTCTACCATGTCAGGGTAGCGTCTTACCATTCGACTACAGGCCCTAGAAAGTTTCCGGTTTAGAGTTTTCAGTTTCCGGCAACTTGTTGTATAGAGGTGCGCAAGCCCTTAAAAACATAAGCACCGCATGGGCGTAAGGAGTACGGGCAAAGAGATGCAAAGTGAAGTGGAAGAGGGGTATGATTACCCTAAAGAGAGGGGGGATGGTGAAGTTCCGCAGAACTTCGCCAGACATCGCGAAGCGATGCAGAACGCCTTCCCCCTTCCTCTTGG